>RFQS01000144.1 GCA_009924885.1 Pseudomonadota bacterium
CTTTCTAGATCAGCAAAGGATTCTTTTGCAGATTCTTTTCTTGCTCTTAAAGTATTTGAAAGATTCATGAAATCTTCTTTTAGTTTTTCTGCTTTTTCTAAATAGATTTTTAAGGAGCCTAGTATTTCTTTAAATTCTTGATTTTTGTTTATAGACTCGCTAATTAAGTCCTTATTCTGCTTGGATTCACGTTTTGGAAAATTCTCTAAAATACCTGCATAAGTATTCAAGAACTCATTGAATTTATTTATAAAATCCTCAGTTACAGATTTACTTTTTTCTATGTAATCTAAATCTTTGTCTAGTTCTAAACTTTCATTAAGTTTATCTTCTAAATTATATTTTTTATATGTTTCTAATTTATGCATTGTGTTTGTAATAATGATTAACTGCTCATTATGAGCTTCTTCAGCCTTAGATCTTCTGGAAAGCTTATCTAGATAGGTTTTTACTTCATCAGATTTTTGATTAATTTTCAGGCGAATATCTCTTAATTCTTTTTCTAAGAATTTCTCAATTAGAATGTTTTCTGATGATAATCCCGTTAAATCTTTTTGTCCAAAATAAATAGGATTACGGAGTATAGTATCTTTTATAGATATTCCATTTATTTTAGTGCCATTTAAATATATGTCTGAGCTTTGATCCTTTATCTTATGAATTTCATATTCCTGATTATGACAGTCTATTAAGTTTAGTATCAGCTTACCTGAACTACCTAATGCTCTATCAATCAAATCATTTTTATATTTTTTATCACTATCTCCAGCAGGTAAATCTAAGGCATATCGCAAGACCTCTATTAAAGAGGATTTGCCACTGCCTCTAATCCCAATGAGAGTATTTAAAGCTGCTGAGAAATTTATTGTCTGAGAAGATAGGCTCCCTACACCTTCTGTAAAGTTGATTTTTTGGATGTACGAATGTTTGACTCCTGGGATACTGTCTCTGACACGGCTTTTATAATCTAACAGAGCATGTTTTACCGCTTCGAAATTAAAGCTACCTAATTTAAGATATGTTGTTTTGCCTTTACCAATGTCTTCTATTTTTTTACAATCACTACCTTCTATTTCTGCTGGATACCAATTACCAAGCCATTCTTGAATTTTAAGCCTACAAGGACGCTCTGCGACATCATGGGTGCGAACTTTTTGAAATCCCAAACACTTTTCTTTTAAAAGGGCATAACGTTCTTCTGTAAAAAATTGATTAAGTTTAGCACCTTTGACTTCTTTCCATAGTCCTTTGTTCTCTTCTACATGAGGGAAAACTATGAAGTAATCAAGGTTCCTCTTATTGAGTTCTTCAATGGTGTCTATAAGATTTTTATCGGAATTAGCATTTTCGTTTTCATATTCGAACTTAGTTTTTCCAGGAAACATTGAGCTAATGAAAGGATCAATTAAATCACTATCAGATTTTATCCATTCATCTGGATTAAAGACTAGGAGTACATGAACTCCACTACTACCTTCATTCACAGAGAGTTCTACTCCAGGAAGTAAACAAATCTCTTCTTTGTGAGCTGCCTTTCTTAGTGCCTTAAATTCACCTAAGTTAAATTTATTATGATTGGTAATTACGCCGAGTCGAATATCAGCTTTTTTTAATCCTTTAATATAATCACTTATGAAATCATTCTCATCTTTAGTATAGATAAATTCTTTATCTGCACAAGTATGTAAATGAAAATCAGCTCTTAGCCATTTAGAGCCAGTCTCAAATAATTTTATTTGCTTTGTATCATTCTTTAGCACTCTTTTTGTAATTATACTGCTCTTCAGCTTAAGCATGACTCAGGTTTTCTGTGAAGATTTATTCAAGATTAGTTTATAATTCATAACGAGGTTCTTTTTAAGGAAAGAGCCTTGGGGTTTGATAGCCTCACTAAAAGCAGTCGATAGAGATATCCGACTGTCAAAACGATATCTCTCGGCTTTGAAAAAAGCCGGGAGACTGTAATGCATGTCCAAAGCCTTAGGGCTTAAAGATTGCAGTAGTCGACTTTTAGCGTACTATCAACTCCCGGCTATTTAATCATATAAAAAATTAAATAGCTTTCCTTAAACTTTAGTATTTTCACTAAAGTAATCATTAGCTAAACCATAGTCTAGGACGAAATCCTAGGCTCTTATATACTCTTGGGAGAAAATCATGCCTGAACTAATCTGGGAAGGAAAAGACGCTGTAATAAATTATCATCACTCTATACCAGTCAGAGAGCTGAAGATAGACCAGCGTGAAAGCTTAAACCCAGAACCCAGTCTGGATGATAATTTGATTATCGAAGGCGATAATATAGAAGTTTTAAAATCTCTAATCCCCAAATTCGCTTCTAAAATCGATGTCATCTATATAGACCCACCATATAACACTGGTAATGAAAACTGGGTCTATAACGATAATCTAAATAGCCCTCAGATAAAGAGCTGGCTTGGAAATGTGGTCGGTAAAGAAGATTTACAGAGGCATGATAAGTGGCTTTGTATGATGTATCCACGATTGGTGTTAGCGAGGGAGTTACTCGCTGAGAGTGGAGTGATTTTTATTAGTATTAACGAAGAAGAAGTTTTTGACTTAAAACTGCTTTGTGATGAGATTTTCAGTGTAATTAACTATCAAACAACCTTTACGATTAAAGTTCGCCATGAAGATCGAATACTAAAGGGAGATAAAGACTATCATGAGGTCGTGGAGTATCTTTTATTTTATTCTAAATCCCCTGAGTATAAAGCATTTAAAAGATCAAAGGATAACAGCTCAATCGAAGAGTATATTTACAGCGTAGAAGAGATAAATACGGATCCAGAGACACAAAAACTAGGCAATAAATTAGTGGAAGTTTTTAAACCTAATGAATATAAAATCAGCAAATCTGAGCCTGCCGAAAATAAATTAAAAAAAATTAGCATCAGAGGGAGTATCAAAGACGGAAATAGTAGCGGTAGATTTTATATCAGTCATTTAGAGAAATTAGCCAAGGAAATGCCTAGCTGTTTATTTAAAGTACCAGACATGGGTGCTGATAACACTCCTTATAGATACTTTTTGACCCCAGAAGGTAAAAAAATAAATGGTGACTACTTTCAAGGAGTTCCCGTTGAACGAAAAGAAGTATTAGAAATTCCTTATCCAAACTTCTTTGATTTTGAAGCAGACTTTAATGATGTAGGTTACGAAGGTGGCATCGAATTTAGAAATGGTAAAAAACCTATTAGTTTTATTAAAAAAATTTTTGAACTAAGTAATATCAAAAGCAATCCAGACAGTATCATCCTCGACTTCTTCGCAGGCTCAGGAACCACTGGACACGCCGTCCTAGAAATGAATAAAGAAGATGGCGGAAACAGAAAGTTTATTCTAATACAACAAGCAGAAGAATCAGAAGAAGCTTCCAAACAAGGTTTCAAAAACATTTTCGAGATCACCACTGCAAGAATCCGCCGCTGTATAAAAGGCGTGGAAACGGCTAAAGATCCTAATCTTAAAGAAGGTCTAGGTGGCAGCTTCACAGTAGTAAAGTTAGGAGAAGCCTTACACTTAAATACTTTATTCCTAGAAAAAAACTTACCTAGCTATGAAGCACTTGCTAGCTACCTTTTCTATCATACTACTAATCAAGCTTTAAGTAACGTAACAGAAAACACTTCACATTACATCGGTAAAACCGAAAACTATAAACTCTATCTAATATACAGTACTGATAAAGAGAAACTAAAGCACCACGATTATGCTTTAAGCCGCTCTAAGCTAGAGCAGATTCTAAAAGACTGTGGTAATGGCTATCAGGCACTAATCTATGCCGTCACCATTTATGTAGATAATAAAAGCATTAAAAGCCTTATGGAGAAAGAGAAATATACGAAAAAACCTATTATCTGCCAAATCCCCTATCAGTACTTACAAATCAATTCCGCTAACGTCTTAAATAACCTAGAAGATTCCGAGGACTAAATTTATGGCAAGTATTTTTGAGCTAAAATCCTATCAAAGAGAGGCTTTACAGCATTTAGCTATATTTATAGAAAGCCTACATAAATTTCATGATGATATAGAACGATCTTTTGAAAAAGCTCAAAAAAGATACTCTTATCATAATGTTAGAAATGTCAGCGGTAAACCCATACCTAAAGTCTGTTTTAAATTACCTACAGGTGGCGGTAAAACCTATCTAGCAGCACACTGTATAGAAAAAATCCAAGAATATTTTTATAAAAAATACAGTGGCTTAGTAATCTGGGTGACTACTTCTGATACTATCTACAAACAGACTTTAAAGCAGTTAAATGATATTCAGCATCCTTTACATATAAGCCTTAAGAACAGTGCTTTTGGTAAACTCAAAATTTTTAATAAAGAGAGTCGCATTACGAAAAGCGACTTAGAGACTCATCTCTGTATCTTAGTTTTAACTATACAGTCCTTCAATATCGGCAAGGAGACTAAGGATAAGCGTAAGATCTATGATGATTCAGCCCTCTACTCGAATTATTTTCCTGAATATACTGAAGCTGGTGATAATTTTACCCTGAAAAAAAATTTCTCTAACTTAGACACCTTCAGCGAAAGCGTTATCACTTATAAACAGTTTACTAACACTACTATTAAACACTCTCTCGCTAATCTCATACGCATAGAACAGCCTCTATTTATTCTAGACGAGTCTCATAGACAGAAAACTGACAAAGCAAAAGAAAATATTATTAATTTTAATCCTTCTTTTATTCTAGAACTGAGTGCGACTCCTTCAGAGAGATCTAGCATTCTCTATGAAGCTAAGGGCTTTGATCTCTGGAAAGAACAGATGATTAAAATGCCGATTACTGTAACTCAAACCGCAGGGACTAATTGGCAAAACTGCCTAGATAGATCTTTAGAGAAGCTTAGACAGCTAGATAAATTCGCAGAAATGAATCAGGCAGAAGATAACGTATATATTCGCCCTATAGTGCTAATTCGAGTTCAGAGAACAGGTAAAGAAACCCGTGATTCTAAGTACATTCACGCAGAAGATGTAAAAGATTATCTATTAAAAACTGGGATAGCTTTAGAAGAAATAGCGATTAAATCCTCAGAGAAAGATGATTTAGAAAAAATTGACCTTCTACAGCCTAAATGCAGAATTAAATACATTATCACGAAACATGCTATCGCAGAAGGCTGGGACTGTCCTTTCGCTTATGTATTATGTAATTTAGACACTACTCTTGCTGAGACAGCTTTAACTCAAATGCTCGGTCGAATCTTACGGCAGCCTTATACTAAACAGATTCCAGATTATCCTGAATTAAATGAAAGCTTCGTTTATATGTTTAACAGTGATGTTAAAAAAGTAACAGATGAAATTAAAAACTCCTTAGATGAGCATGGTTACGGCGATATAAAAAACTCCCTAAGAACTCAAGATGAAAATAATCCAGAAGCCCAAAAAAATCTAAATCCAAGAAAAGTGAAAATCAAAAGGAAAGAAGACTTTAAAGAAGAAAAAATTTACCTCCCGAAAATAACTTTAAAACTAGAATCAGGTGAATCTACTGAATTTAACTGGATAGAACATATACTTCCAGAAATAGACTGGTCTAAAATCAAGCTCAACCATAATCTCAGCTCTTATGAAAACTTAGATCAGTTCGATACTATTAAAAAGCTAGACTATGACATCGATTCAGAGACTTTAAAACTTTTCGATATAGATGCGATAGAAAAAAATTTAAATAAACAGAAAACTCAGCTAGAGCCGATTCATATTCTACATAAATTTAAAGACCTGATCCCCAACGCCTGGATAGCTTACGATATTCTAAAACCTCATCTAGATCTAATTAGTAAGCATAGAGATGCTTTAGGTTTAATAGAAGAAATTAAATTAGATTTACAAAAACAAATTTATGATGAAGCTGAAAAGCTCTTCAAAAAATGGTCTAAGGAAAATAAATTAGATTTCTCTCTTCAGGAAGAATATTATGA
>RFQS01000145.1 GCA_009924885.1 Pseudomonadota bacterium
GGTGTTTTAGGATTAAATATGATTGCTGAAACAGACGAGCTTTATGAAAGAGCTCAAAAAAATGTTGACACTATATCTAAAATCTTTAGAGATGTAGAAGTAAATCTAGTTTGTAAAATGATTGGAAATGCTAACTTGATAGTTTTAGCGTCTGATAAACTAAACTTATGACAATTTTAGAAGCTCTAATATTAGGTGTAGTTCAAGCCTTAACTGAATTTTTCCCGATATCTTCCTCTGCTCACTTAATAATTTTTCCTAAACTTTTAGGTATTGAAGACAGTTCCCTAACTTTTGATCTTGTTTTACATTTAGGAACTGCAACAGCTTTAATAGTTTTTTTTTGGAGAGATCTTTTTAAAATTGTATCTAGTTTTGCATATGATGTTTTTTATCACTCTTTTAAACAAAAGAAAATTCACTTTTCTCCAGATAGTAGATATGGTTTGTATATATTAGTTGGTTCTTTTCCAGTAATAGTTGTAGGGCTTCTTTTCGGAAATTATATTGAAGAAAAATTACGACAGATTGATATGGTTTTAATTTTTTTAAAGAATATCAGAACTATCTCAGTAATTCGACTTTAAGGGGCTTTGCTTTTATAGATCTGCAAATAACTGATAGTTTTCTGAAGGGGTCTGCCAAAATCACGGATGGTCGCTTTAGAAAACAGGATTACCCTTTATCGGTAAATCAATTAAATGCTGATTTACAGATAGATAATAATGACCTGAAAATCAAACAGCTAAATGGTTTTATTAATGGTAGTTTCTTTTCTAGTAATGGTGAAATAGAGTTTCCAGCAGCACCAGCTAAGCCTAAAATTAAACTTGATTTTATAGCACAGAAATTAGACCTTTCAGGGATTTTAGAGTCTGGTGCTTTAGACTCATTTCAGTTTAAAAAAATACTCCCAGACAGTCTTTACGGTGAATTAACAAATATCAAGCTGAAAATTACGACGCCTAATCAGGGTGATTACAATATGGAAGGACGCTTCGATATTAAAGATCTTAATTTTCAAATCAATGAAGATACGCCGATTATCAGTAATGTAAACGGTGAAATCATTCTCTCTAAAACATTAATTAGTTCTAAAAACCTTTCAGCTAATATTAATGGTGCTGAAATTAAAGGCACAGGAGCTATAGATATTAGTGGTTATATACAATCAATAGATTTAATAGCCAATAATCTTTTAGCGAAAGACCTTTATTATTTGAGCCTTTTCAATGTACCTAAGATAAAGGATTTTATTGTAGATCCAGATGGATTATTAAATATTGTTCTTAAATATAATCCTCTTGGTTTTGAAGTTGATAGTACTTTGAAAAATGTTTCTCTGACTAGTGTTCATGAGAAATTCTCAGAGCCAGTACAAAATTTAAATGGAAAACTCAGTTTTAGGAATAATAAATTTACTTTTGAGGATTTAAGTTTAAGCTCTGGAGCTAGTTCTGGAATCTTTAATGGTGAGATTCAAAATATTGGCAAAGAAAGTTTTGAGCCATTATTTAATCTACTGTTTAAGGGAAAACTGCACTCTAGTTTGCTTAATAAATATTCCCCGCCTGCGATTAAAGCTAGTTTGGATTACCAAGGATTAGTCCGCTCAGAGTTAGCTTTAAATGGCGGACCAGCAAAGCAAGTACTAGATGTTAAAGTCTTTCTTGATGAACTCAAATATTGTAAATTTTCTACTTGGCTAGATTTAGATAAAAAAATTCTTACTAAAATTAAAACTAAAATTACTATCACTCCTAGTTTGATTAGCTCCAGTGATGCGAAGGTTGTCTTTAAGCAAGGTGTTAATAAAGCTAAATTATTCGGACGCTTTCAGGTAAGAGATTACCGAAATAAAGAAAAATTAAATTATGAAATTCTTGTGGAATCTCCTCCTGAAACGGAAACTGTGAAAAATAATCTAAATCTATATTCACCACATATCGCTACTATTAAACCATTTAATTTATTATTCAATAATGGTAATTTCCTCTGTGATACTTATGGTAGCTATCTTGATAGATTATCTGTGTGTAAATTCACTCTAGGACCAGCAACTGCAAAGCAGTTTGGTATTGGTGATCTGCATAGTAAAAGTTCTAAGATAGAATTTATTTCTGTAGTTAATAAACCTGCTGAAATGCAGATGAGAATGACTGCTGGTGACTGGAATGGATTACCTTATAGTGATCTATCCTTTCATTTAGCTGTAGATGAACAGTTCTCAAGAGTAAGAAATCTTAAAGCTCGTATTAAAGATGGTTTCGTTGAATCTAGCATAGATTTTAATTATCTAAATTTCGATTCAGTATTTAAAATTAATGGTAATAAACTACCAGCTCATGAAATTGCAGAAAGCATTTGGAAATTAGGCTCTGAGATACCAAGTGGTTTACTAGATGTTAATTTTACGGGTAAGACTAAAGGTCTTCTGCCAGAGGAGGTTTTCTTTAATTTAGAAGGTAAAGCTGATCTAATCATTAAAAATGGTAAGCTCAGCCAGTTAAGCTTAATGCAGCGTATACTTTCAGCCATTAATACTGTAAAGAGTTTAGATATGAATAATATAGTACATACTCTAATTACTTTTGAAGGTGGTCATTTTGATCATCTAATTAGTTCTCTTACTTATAATCGTGGGAAAGTAAGTACTGAGAAGTTTTTATTGAAAGCACCACAGATAGAGATCTTGGCAAAGGGCTATGTTGATTATAATAAAGATAAAGATTTCCAAGATGTTCGTGGGCAAGGGGTGATACCGAAATACTCTAAAAGCTTTCTTCAGAAAGTCGGTGTAGGTGAGCTTAATCTTGGTAATTTAACATCTGTCGCTAACCTGAATTTAGGCTTACGTAAATCTGAGAAGCGTTTCTTTAAATTTAAAGCTAAGGGTAAAGCCAGTGATCCTGATGCTATAGCTCAATCTATTAAAGAGAGTTTTGCTTGGCTATAATTGCTAAGATTTTTATTAAATGAATTACACCATAGAAAAAGTACTTCAAGACCTGCCTCAAGCTGAGGATTTAAAAAAAATTCCGGAGGATGGTGGTGATAAGTGGAATAGGCTGGTATTCGAAAAAAGTCCTTATTTATTACAGCATGCTGCTAACCCTGTAGATTGGTATCCGTGGTCTGAAAAAGCTTTTGCTAAGGCTAAAGTAGAAAATAAAGCTATATTTTTATCTATTGGTTATTCGACTTGTCATTGGTGTCATGTTATGGAGCATGAATCCTTTGAGAATGAAGATGTAGCCAAGGTTTTAAATCAATATTTCATCTGTATCAAAGTCGATAGAGAGGAAAGACCAGACATAGACAGTCTTTATATGGGTATAGCTCAAATGCTTATATCTAGAGGGGGCTGGCCTCTTAATCTTTTCCTTACACCAGAGAAGCATGTATTTTACGCAGGGACCTATTTCCCTAAGTTAAGTAAACTATATCCTAATGGCTATGAGATGCCTGGGATAATTCAAATCACCCATCATCTTGGTCAGATGTGGTTAAACGATAAGGAGAAGCTAGAAGCTACCGCAGAAAAAATTAGTGTTAATTATAGAAAGTATCATTTGGGTGAGGACAGTAGTTCAGAGCTAGTATCTGAAATAGGAAAAGAGATATTTAATTTAGAAATAAATGAAAGCTCAGAAGCTTTTCGTAATGAGATTCAAGAGATATCAGATAAAGCTTTTATGCAGTTAAGTCACCAGTTTGATAATAAATATGGTGGTTTCGGACCAGCGCCTAAATTCTTTAGTCCGCATGTATATTCCTTTCTTTTAAAATATTACGAACGCCTTTTAAAACAGTACCCTCAAGAAGCCAAGGAAAAAATTTCGACTGCTCTTGATATGGTGCTTAAAAGCCTGATACAGTTTCGTCTTGGTGGTGTTTTTGATCAGCTTGGTTATGGTTTTCATCGCTACTCTACAGATAGAGAGTGGCTATTACCACATTTCGAGAAGATGCTATATGATCAAGCTACGCTTATGCTTGCTTATAGTGATACCGTGCTGGTTTTAGAAAAACTCTATTCTCAAAAGAGTGAAAATTCTATAAATTTAAAAGATCTGAATTTAAATCAGGAAAAACTTAAAAATAATATATCTCTATATAAAAGAGTTTTGGATGAAATATATGAATATCTAGTAACAGACATGCTTTCATCGGAGAATCTTTTCTTCAGTGCTGAAGATGCTGACAGTGAGGGAGAAGAGGGCTTATTCTACACTTGGACGATGAAAGAGCTTAAAGAGATATTAAACAAAGATGAGTTAGCTCTAATAGTAAAAACCTTTCAGGTAGAGGAAAAGGGGAATTTTTTAGATGAAAGTACTAAGGAGAAAACAGGTAGAAATATTCTGCATCGCAAAGATTTAAATGATTTTTTCGTACCAGGAGTGCAGAAGCTTTATGCACACCGTAAAGGTAGAATACATCCATTAAAAGACGACAAGATACTCACTGACTGGAATTCACTTATGGTCGCAGCTTTAGCGAAAGCTTATCAGGCAACTCAAGATACTAAGTTTTTAAATCTTGCTCTTAAAGTTACAGATTCACTTTTAAAAATCATGCGCAAGCCTAATGGTGAATTATTAAAATCATCACGTCTTGGTATTAGTTCACCAAATATCTCATGTATAAATGATTACAGCTTTTTCATCTTTGCTTTAATAGAATTGATTAAAGCATCTGAGGCTTCAGAGAGCACTGTTGCCGAAAACGCAGAAATTGGAGTTCGGCAACAGTGCCCAGAGACTAAAAAACTAATTAATGTAGCGATAGATACGCAGGAGATTATGTTTCGTAAATTCTGGGATGATCAAAATGGTGCTTTTTTCTACGCTGATAAAGAAGCTCAGGAATTGCCTTTAGCAAATAAAGAATTTTTTGATGGTGCTCTTCCCTCTGGAAATTCCATCGCTTTCGGTAATTTAATTGAGCTGTTTAAACTAACAAGTAAGAATATTTATTTAGATAAGTTAAATTCGATGATTAAGATTATGGTCGCAAATACGAAGCAGTACCCTACGGGTTATGGTCAAGCTTTGGTCAGTTTAGAAAGTCTCTTAGAATTTAAACCAACTTATCAATGTGATGAAAATGGCTGTAGAATACTGTAAGCCCTGAGATGTTTTAATAGTGGGATTTTAGGTCTTCTGCAATGGTACTTAAACCCCAGCTCGCCAAGTATTATAATCGTCAGCCTTGGTAAAACTCCCGAGTTTGACAGTATATACTAAAAGAAGGCTTTGGAGTGGGCATTCCAAGGTTTGGTCTTAGATGAAAATACACGAGGTTGAGAATCAACCTTTGAATTAGTGGTGTTGAGAATCTTTGCTTGAGTTCTCTTAAAACTCCGAGAGCAGAGTAAGATCCTGTGGTGTAGGTATTTTCAGGAGTTCGAGTATAGTTTTAGCGTGCGGTGCGGATCAATTTCTGATCTAAGTAAATACTGTTTCTGATTGATTTCCACAAGACTAGCTTGCAAATCAGAAATAGCAGACCTAAGTCTATCAGGGGTAGTCCATTTAGACTGTTTTTTAAGCTGCCTTTCAAATACAAAAGTTAAAAAACAAAGTACAAGATGCCCTTGTATTCTCTCTGGTTTACGTAAATATACGGGTCTGATTTTTAAATGACTTTTTAATGTTCTAAAACATTCCTCTATCTTCCAAAGCTGATGGTAAGCATCATATATCTCTTCATCACTCTTTAAATCTTTTTCTACATTTGTAAGTATTCCGTAAAACCCATCCCACTGTGAATCAGAAAATATTTTAGCCTCATCTAAATATTTAACTTCTTCGTCTAATTTTAAATATTTTGCCTTCCCTGGTTTTCTAAGCTTAGACTTGCCTTCTAAAACTTCTTTCGCTTTTTCTACTAATGTTTCTCTATCGTAAGCATCTTTTCTCGCTCTATCTGCTGACC
>RFQS01000146.1 GCA_009924885.1 Pseudomonadota bacterium
CATTTATCTTTATAATTAGAATGTATCAACATTATTCCATACATTGGAGTAATTGTCAACAAAAAACATAATAAAAATAAACAAAAATCATTATGAAATATAAAATTAACAAACTCTCTCATTCCTCTTCCTCCTCCATATCTGCATCATAAGGCTCTTGAAATAATTCTTGCATCTTTAATTCAGTCACTCTTTTATATAATAAAGAGTAATCTCTATATTCTTCAGGTTCTTTTTCCATCATTCATAAATTTATCAAGAGGGTCTTTTCGAGTAAACATAATCTCTACAGCTCTTTTGTAGAAATTATTATCAGTTGTTCCTTTTTCTTCCATTACCTCCTTAATCTTTTTCCAATTGTCATAGGTGTGTTGGTCCATTTAAGTGAAAGCAAAAGTTATCTCACATCGAATTCGAGTTTACGAACTTTTCTTTTTCTACGTTCTTCTTGAAAAGCAAGGTCTTGAGGAGATAATACCCCTTCAGTGACTTTATGAGATTGAACTCCTGAAACAATCTGGACCAAAGATAAATCTAATGCAGTTATCTTATCATTGACAATCATTGTCATATTATTACAACCGCAAGACTTAGCTTGAGTGGGATGTGATATCAGCTCGGTATTACAAGCTTTACATAGAATTTTTAACATAATATTTCAAAAACTAATATCGATTATTTATACACATAAAAAAAGGGTATCATATAGATACCCTTCAATATCAAATTATGAATTAATTATCAAAACTTGAATCCAAGACCCAGAGAATAAACGGGACTATAAGAACCGTCTTCTACGCCATAACTGTTTGCGGCATTGGTAGTTGGAAACTTCACATCAGCAAAGGCAGTTAGAGTGCTAGTGAGACGAGATTCAGCACCAACGGCAAAAACTGCTTGACCTTTCTCACCAACAGCAGATTGGAAGTTGGAGAGGGTATTATTCACAAAAGGAACTTGATAACCAACGCCAGTATAGAGGTTAAGACGACTTACTCCGCTAGAAGCCCTAGCAAGGCTCCAATCGTAGGTAAGAAGAGTACCTCCACCAGCACCAATTTGACCAGTAGGGTCTCCAACGAAGTTTACATAAGGACGAACTGAGACTGCATTTTGATTTGCAAAGGTTTTCACTGCGTAACGTCCTTGAATAGTTGCACCAGCAATAGTACGGGTAGCATCGTATCCATTACCTTCAACACCTTGCTGATTAAGAAGAACAGCAGCACCTAGATAATTGCCAACGCCTTGTGATTTACGAGCAGCAGCAAGTTCAAGAGCACTTACCCTTGAATTAGTAGCAGCAATCTCACGAGAAAATTCAGCCCTTAGAGCAGCAGCAGTGCGAGCATCTGCTTCGGTATAGAATTGAGTGATGTTATCTAGACAAGCATTTGTGAGTGCAGCAAGTTCTGCGCGGGTTGCAGCCTGACCAGGCTTAAATACGCCTGAAGGATATCCTGCAATACATCCATAATTTGTAATAAGGTTAGAAATAGCCTGATATGACCATTCGGTTGGTTGAACATCACGAAGTTGAGTGACGCTCGTAACTTGTGCCATTGCAGGAGCAGTAGAAATTACAGCAGCAGCGGCAAGTGCGATTTTATTAAGTACCATAGTTTTAAAAATTGTAAAGGACAAATAGTTCTCTTCAAGAGAGATTAAAGATTAAAAAAGATTAAAGAAAAAGTCAAGAAGGAAGTTCTTGATAGGTGAAACGCTTTAGGTATTCATAAGCATAACTTTCACGAGGACCTTTTATTCCCCAACCTAGCCATGAATGAGCTAATCTCATATAGAAATTAATTGGCTGATTAGGAAGTTTTAGTTTTTCTTCAATTCTTTGCCATTGTTTTTCAGTGAAGACATAATCTAATTGAGTATCAAATGATGAAGGGTCTCCTCCAATTCTTTTTGCGTGCTCACCTAATCCATAAAATCGATCAGAACTTGTGAATTGTATGATTCCAAATCCACCACTTCTACAAGAAGAATAAGAGACTCTACTTCCTCCTTCACAAATATCAGGAATAAACTGACTTTCTTGTTTGATGTTTCCCATCACTGTAGCTAAAGCAAGTTTGTCAGTAATTCCTCGCTCTTGAAGAGCATTTAGGACTGTTAATTCGTTTGAATTACAACCTATACAAGTTAGCCGTTTTTCTTTTGTCTTTTCCGTGGGAGCAACCTCTTTGGTCGCTGTCTCCTGAATTTTGATTACTTCTGT
This sequence comes from Pseudomonadota bacterium, assembly GCA_009924885.1. Lineage (GTDB taxonomy): Bacteria > Cyanobacteriota > Vampirovibrionia > LMEP-6097 > LMEP-6097 > LMEP-6097. The sequence goes on from RFQS01000146.1 coordinate 2,231, forward strand.
AAGTTTACTTTCCAAATTTGAAGTATAAGCAAAACTCGGTGTTGGCAGTGTTGCCGCTGATGTTGCAGCCATTCCTAAAAGAGAAACAGCTACAGTTGTTAGGTTTTTAAGCATTGATTTACAGGTAACTCTACATCCGTGTTTAGCGATATGGCATTCCGCTTTCCCAAGCAGTATCGCTCACGGCTCTAAATTCACAGACCTCACAGTGGTGTGAAGCTTTCATAGTATTCCAGTATTTAGCAAATGTCAAGTTTTACTGACACGGCGCATTGTGAGTATAGTCGGCTTGTCCTTTTCTACCAGCCACTCCTTAATTTCTTCGTGAATTGCACAGGCATCTAATTGACTTCCTTCCTCGCATAAATCACACATACGAGAAAGTAAATGTTTTTTTGTCTCTTCACACAATTGAATAATTTCTTGTTTCTTCATTAAATTCATACTTGAAGACTAGAGTATATAATACCAAAGTGTTGAATCCCTGTAAACTATTTACAAAGCTCTAGCTCTGCAAATTCCTGCTTCACAGAAGTTGCCTCAAGTTCTTTACTTTAGAGGTAGCTATGAAGAATCTCGTTTCATTCAATCAACTCAAAAAATGGTCTGGTTCATTTCAAGAAGGAAAAGATGATTATGGACTCAGTGAACTTAATGAATACTTTGAATGTATTACAGAGTGTAATATTCACGATTTAAGTTGTAAACGAGAATGTAGAACTATATTTACTTAAAACAAAAGGGGAGCTGATGCTCCCCTTTTCATTCTTTATCAAAGTAATCTTTTTTAAAATATCGAGAAAGTATTTGATTATTGAAATAAGCACTCTCTCCATTCTCTAGCTTTTCTGTGAGAACATTATTGAGGAATAATTGACGTGTTTCTTCAAAATTTGTCCTCCCTTCAGTCTTGTGTAGTGAGAGAATTTCTCTCTTAAAGTTCTCTTCTCCTTCGAGCTTTACAAGCTCCTGCAGCTCCTTACATGAGCCGTAGTAGAAATGCCAATTACTTTCTTGAGTGACTCTTCTCTTGGCTCCTTTAGGCTTTCTGTGCTGCTTTAGATACTTCCTTCCTATGTATTTTCTTCCTGTAGGTATATGAGTAATTAAATAAACAAATCCTACATAATCTTTTATATCTTCACTATCAAATATCTTCCCTTGATATGTCCAAGGGTTCTTATATTCCTTCAAGTTCTTTAAAAGTCTTTAAGATATATAGAACTTATAGTTATCCCTCATTCCACAGAATGGATTATAGCGAGATTGAGAATCTTGTCAATAAAAAAGAGGGTACAAAGACCCTCTTGCATAATTTGATAGTTTAAGCTATCATTTCTTTCTATCTAATCTACTTGGAATAACTCTTCTTGCCTTTGGAGCTTCTTCTCTTGGTAGTCTTGTCGCCTTAGGGTCTCCACCACCTGGCATATCGCCTCTAGTAAAGCTTGAAGTGATTGAAGCAACTCTATCAGCAGGTCTTGATGAGTAGAAGCCAGGTCCCATAATTCTCTTACCATCAGGTAGAGTTTGCTTTAGAGCTTTTCTTGCTTCTTCTTTATCGCCAGGCTTTGCAGTAATTAGAGGACCTTCAGCCTTAATATGGCTTCTATCTTTCCAACCTGATTTCTCAGCATCTTTACCCTTACGTCTCTGCTCTGCTCTCTTCGCCTGTCTATTGATTTGTCTAAGGCTAGGTCCTGGTCTATATGGCTTTACTCCTTCTTCTCTAGCTTCATCTAGAATCTGTTCCATCCAATCTTCACTCATATTCTCAAGAATGATTTCTGCAGAACCAAGAGTGTCAGCATATCCACCCTGAACAAGATATTCAAGAATGATGTCGTAGAGGTCTACTTCTTCATTTGAATTGATTTCATTTGAAAGTTTTTTATAACCTTCTTTTAGATTATCATAACCATCAATAAGACCTAAATCCTCCATAGATTCACAAAGGTCTTGATTATAAACTGCTTCGTAAGCAAGCTGAACATTTTGGTGATTGAAATAGTTCATATTTTTAAGTAGTTTTATGTTTATTTAGACAAATTAAGAATTAATGAAATTTCCTCAAGGTCATTGCAAGTCTGGCTCTTTTACCCATCTTGCCTCCTTGATGAGAAGCTGCTCTTAGAGCTTTTGCTGGAATATTTTTACCAGCTTTTACTTTTAAAGAAGCTCTTAAAGAACCTGGCTTCTTAATAGCACCTTGTATCCACTTCTCACTCTCAAAAATATTCTCCAGCCAATCATTAGACATATGCTCAACTAATTCTTCAGCAGCTTCATAATCATTGACATAGCCTTCATCGAGAAGATAATCTAGAAGTAATTCATAATCTTCTTTTTGAAGTTTTCTTAGAATTTGGTCTGCTGCTTTACCTAAAGTATCTCTACGAAGATTGGGATTTAGCCTTCTTGTAGCTTCTGGTGCAGCTTCTTTCTCAGCTGGAGATTCACTTCCCATGGGCTTCTCACTTACTTTTCCAGTATGTCCCATTGAAGCAAGAACTCCAGAAGCAAGCTTTCTTAATTCTTTTTCTCTTGTTTCTTGAGCAGTCTCTTGTCTTCTCGCTTTAGCTCTTTCACTAGTTCTTCTGGTAGAAGTCATCACTCTACCTTGACTCTGCATCTCTTTTACTCTTGCACGACGAGCAGCAAGACGTTCTTCTCTTTCTTTTTCAGTCTCTTCATAAATTAAGCCTTCATAAAGCTCATACATCTCGTCCCAAGTATAATCGGACAAATCATATCCTTCATCTACAAGACATTCTACCCAGAGAGAAAATTCTTCGTTCATCTTTTTAATTCTAATTCTTTATTATTTAGAAATTTCTAATTTTAAATTAGATTATTCTTCACCTCTAACAGTTTTCAATAAATCTCTAATTTTATCTAAGGTTGGATTTTCCTTTGAGGCATTCTCTCCAGTTGAAGGAGTAGATTGTTCTTGCTTTGATAACAAATTAGAAGCAACATTTCTTAAATTTTTTGATTTTGCAAGTTTGCTCATAACTGGTGCTGCAGCTCTAGTAACAGAAGCAACTCTTGCAGCGCCTGCTACTAGAGCTGGAGCAATCTCTTGAAGATTTTTCTTAAATTCTAGACTTGCATTCTCATAAATTGCTTGAGCACTTCTTAAGTCTTCTGCATAACCTTCCTGAACCAGATAAAGAATTGCAAGTTGTTCTAAATCATAAGATTCTTTATTATAAGATTTTTTACGAGTCCTACGAATTGCTTCTTCTCTCGACATTCCAGAAGCAATCATCCTTGCAATCATTACATCTGCACCATCATTATCTCCATCTTGGTCTTGGTCTACTTTTTTACCTTCGTAGATTGATTGATATAGATGTTGCATATCTAATGCAACTTGATTTGGTGATGCAAAATCGTAGGATTCAAGTCTGCTCCCAGGTTTAGAGCTACCAGTTGCTCTATTAAAATCTTTTGTGGGTTTAGCTGGAGTAGTAGGTGCTGTGCTAGAGGTAGGGGCAGGTGAGCTAGGTGCAGTTCTTTGTCTATTTTGAGAATTTGTGATATCAACACTTGTAGGGTTATTTGCTCCAGGTAATGAGACACCTCCTTGTCTCATAGCGGAAGCAGCTCTCATTTTTTGGATATCCTGCATTTGGCTTGAAGTACCTGCAGAACTAGTTGAAGGCTTATTTGCATAAGTATCAGAATATCTTGCTC
>RFQS01000147.1 GCA_009924885.1 Pseudomonadota bacterium
TTAATTTTTCAGTCCACTTTAAACATTTCGATCTGCTTAATTAATTCTTTCAAATCTTCTATATGTTTATTCATTGTTTCTAAGGCTTCTTTTGTGTTAAAACGCTTTCTGGCTTTTGAGTAAGAATAAATTTTGGATTCTGGCTTAAGTAAATCTAAACTTGACAAGCAAATCTGCTGATTTTCCTCTACGCAAAGAATAGCTATTTCTTCTGGGTACTCTGCTAGATTGGCTCCAGTGGCTATTAAGGTTCGCTTGTTCTCGGAGTCCCAAAACCTATAAGTGTATTCAGGATTAACTTTAATTAAATCCATTGCCATTTTGTTTATTTCTTCTTGATTCATTTTTGCACCTCTAGTTTAAGGCACTCATTAAGCCTATGGTAGTAGTAAAAATCTAATACCTTATTTATTCATTATTAGGGTAATGCACGAGTCTAGCACTATTTTACAATCAACTGGAGTATTAAATGAGGTTACTACTATTCTGAATCCCCTTAAGCCTGAGTTCTCACCACAAGCATTTATAGAGCATCTTTTTAGAACCTATTTGCAGAATGGAGATATTGTTAATGGTGAATATTTTGCGGCTATTGTTTGTACTGTAGGTGACTATCTTAAAGAAAAGGTAGTCACGATTTTAAAAGAAAATTTTGAGGGAAGCCGTGATCTATTTAAATTATTTTTGGAACATCAAATTGTTGTTGGTGAGGAAAATGGAAAAACTTACTCTTATATAGGGGACTATCTAACAGAAATTGATGAGCACAAATATACATACTATCAACAACCATTTTTTACAAACTCCCAGGCTCTCAATAATTTTATAAAATCCATAGATAACTGGCAGAATGAAGATTTCACTCAAGAATATTTCAAATTTGCAGATGAAAATGCTTCAGCTGGAGGAAACAGCGTAATTAATTTCCCCTTCCAGCACCTTTCCCCAAAAGCCAGCCCAGACTAATTAAGCTCTCTAATTAATTTACAAAGCTTCCATAAAATCTATGAAGTCTAATTCATAAAAATATTTTTTATGGAATTTTATGAAGTGCAGTTCATAAAATACTCAGATATTCTAGTTTTGTGAAATTGAGTTCAGGAAGTTTTGCTAACAGCTAATCCAGATTAGTTATTAGTATCAAAGTTTTGAAATCATACAGTATTTTTATTTATTTGAATTTGAATTAGAATATAAATTTAAGCAGCGTTATGTACAATACATTAGTTATGAACAAACCATTTTATAAAATCCAGTCCTGCATAACTCTTGAAGCATATAAAATCATATTAAGCTTTGAAGATGGTGTTACTGGCGAGATAGATCTTTCTGAAAAAATTGGCAGAGGTGTTTTCCAAGCTTTAGAAAATATAGAAAATTTTAGACAAGTGAGAATTTCTTCTGATGGGCGTTCACTTCAATGGCTTAATGAGATTGATCTTTGTGCGGATTCACTATATTTAGAAATTAGGAATACCACTGCTTAGACAATCTAAGAAAGGCTGGAAGAAAACCCTGCTCAAATCCTGCTCTCGAATAAAATAAGTTGGGATCGTAATCACCTTGAAGATTTATAAAAACTTGTTTCAGAATAGTTTCTATAAATTCATTACAAGAGAATAATATTTTATCTTCATTCCGTGAGGATTTAACACAATTATAACCACGGTGATTCTTTAAGCGATTATCTAAAACAGAGTTAATATGACTATCTCCAGCACCATAACCGATTATCATCAAAGGTTCATTGCTTTGAACAGCTTTAAAGAAATCAGTAAAAGCAAAACTATGATAAGAACTACTAAAAATACTATTAGCTTTTGCTTCACCCTGAAAGAGTAAGCTGTCAGTGAGTAGTAACCACCAATTGGTATTATTTTCTCTCGACCATGTGTATTTATTAGTGACTGAGAATTCTGCTAATAAAGCATAGCCTGTATAATAATCCTCAATTATTTGAAAGTCGCCATGCAGTTTATAGTGATTAATTCTTCTTTTAGGAAGACCGCTATCAAATTTGTAAGCCTTTAAATCAGATTTATAAACATCAATTACTTCGGTACGATTAAAAAAGTCCTGATACCCCTCACTTAGATTTCCTTGTTTAATGGTCTCTCTGATTAGTTGATCATGATTTAAATCAAAAATATTTATAGTATATCCCTGATCTAGTAAGTAATTCAGGAAGAAAATAAAATCATCTAGAGCCTGTTTTTCGCCATTTTTATTTAAGCACCAAGAAATAGGGTCTTTAGTAGTTTTTAAAAAAACTTTTTCTTTTATTTTTTTTAGAATATTGGAGAGGCTTTCAACTTTCTCAGGGTTAATGCTAAAAATCTCAGCAGATTCAATAATATTATTCAGATGCTTAGCAGCCGTCTCATAATTGAAATTTTTTTTGATTAGTAGATTTGTAAGTTTACGTTTCTCATCATCAGTAAATTTAGAATTTTTTATACGTGCTAGAGCTTCTGACATTCTTAAAGGAAAACTTACAAGATCCTCCCAAAATGTTTGCAGGTGTTGCTCTTCTTCTTCAGGAAATTCTTTTTCCTTATCTTTGCCTGTGCGTATATAAACTTCATAATTAAAATTCACTAAACTCTTCTCTTGTTCATCATCCGATTTATCAAATTCATCAAAAATTTCTCGTGAAAGTTCCTGTCCAGTCGAAATATTCGCTAAAGCTTTAGAAAACCCTGCCCCAAGCAGTAAATTAAATTCTTTCATCAAACCTTCTCCCACAGATAATCTAAGGCAGAGCATCTGTGAGCCTCACATCTGTTGATGCTTAGATTATCTCGCTCACCTGAGAATCCCATCCCAAGAGTACTGACTCATGGTACTAAGATTTTACCCCGACTTAAAAATTTAGTACTAAATTTTAAACTTGGGGTGAAAATTTCAGAGAAATTAATAGAGGCTCCCGCCTTAACCCCAAATCTCCCGATTATTGCTATATTTAAGCATTATGGACTTAATGATAGAAGACGTTTGGGCAAGAGAAATACTAGACAGTAGAGGAAATCCTACTGTAGAAGTAGAAGTTAGATTATCTGATGGTAGCGCTGGAATGGCTGGAGTGCCAAGCGGTGCTAGTACTGGTGCTTTCGAAGCATGTGAGCTTAGAGATGAAGATCCTGAGCGTTATTCAGGTAAAGGTGTTCTTAAAGCAGTACAGAACGTAAATGAAAGCATAGCTCCAGAATTAATCGGCATGGACCCTACTTACCAAGCTGAAATCGACAGTTTACTTATAGATCTAGATGGCACTGATAATAAATCTAAATTAGGTGCTAACGCAATTTTAGGCGTAAGCTTAGCTGTAGCTAAGGCTTCTGCTCAAGCTAGTGGCTTACCACTTTACCAATATCTTGGTGGACCTAATGCTAGAACGCTTCCTGTACCGATGATGAATATTCTTAACGGTGGCAAGCACGCTCTAGACTCAGTAGATCTTCAAGAATTTATGGTAATGCCTGTAGGTGCAAGCTCTTTCTCCGAAGCTCTTAGATGGGGAACTGAAACTTTCCATGCATTAAAATCAGTACTTAAAAAAGCTGGCATGGCGACTAGCGTTGGTGATGAAGGTGGCTTCGCTCCAAGCTTAAAAAATAACGCTGAAGCTATCGAGAAAATTCTTAAAGCTATCGAATTAACTGGACTTAAAGCTGGTAAAGATTTATTTATCGCTATAGATGCAGCTAGTACAGAGCTTTATGATGCTAAAGCTAAAACTTATACTCTAGAGAAAGAAGGTAAAACTCTAACTGGCTCACAGATGGTAGATCTATATGAGAGCTGGGTAAATCAGTACCCTATCATCTCTATTGAAGATGGTTTCGCTGAAGAGGACTGGGATACTTGGGCTGAAGCTTCTAGAAGATTAAATCAGAAAGTTCAGTTAGTCGGTGATGATCTTTTCGTAACTAACACTGAAAGACTTTTAAGAGGTATTAAATCTAAAATCGCTAACAGTATTCTAATTAAAGTGAACCAAATCGGTACTTTAACTGAAACTCTTAATGCTATAGAAATGGCTAAGAGAGCTGGTTACACTACAGTAATTTCTCATAGATCTGGTGAAACTGAAGACACTACGATAGCTGATCTAGCAGTAGCGACTAACGCAGGACAGATTAAAACTGGCGCTCCATCTCGCTCTGACAGAGTGGCTAAGTATAATCAATTACTAAGAATAGAAGAAGAGTTAGCTGAGCAAGCGATTTATGGAGGTGAAGCTAGTTTTTATAACTTGACAGAACTTCCCAGCGTTTTAGCTAAAGCTGCTGCTTAAACTATTTTAATATTGTTGAGTACTGATGGGTAATAGAATTCTAAATAGATGAATTCTATTACCCATCAGTTTTTTAGATTACCTAAGCTACCACAGTTACCTGAAACTATAGAAAAAAACCTCTTATTTCTAGCTAGTGGGGCTCGCGGTGAATTACACCCTAGTACTCTCATTACACAGGGAAGAGAGTTTCTTGAAACTCTCTCATCACCAGCAGAATTAAATGCACAAGCACTAACAAAATTTTTTTATATCAATTACCTTTTCGTCTTACCCAAAATGCCATGTTTAACCATGAAAGTACAGACCCTAAATTAGAAGAGATAAAAATAAAGATATCTTCTGTTGCCATTTTAGCTATCTTATTTAATGAGCCTCCTCGTCAGGCTAATAATATTCCTGATCTACTAGTATTTAGAAACTCACTAAAAACATTATTTAAGACTGTGACTGATTTAAATGATGCGGATAAAGCACTAGAAAAGCTTTTTGAGAGATATCCTTTATTAAATCCTGATAACCAAGATGTTTTTCCAATTTTAGGTAAAGACAACACTGTACTTTTTAACAATTTCAAAACAAGTACCTATGATGTATTCAATAATCCTTTAGAAAAAATTACCTCTTTAGCAATCTTGCTTGCCCAAACATTAACATCCTTGATGCCTGGTGATAATTTGATGCAAGATGCTAACAAGACTCAGAATAATAAACAAAAATTAATTGATACCATAAAATCATGGCAAGCAATTTTGGCTAAAACGTTGAAAGCTTTAAGCTAATCTCAGTAAGGTTAATCTTAAAAAGAATTTATCCTTCTTGAACTAAAACTTTGATTATTTAACCCTAAACTTAATCTAAAACTTCTAATATGGTTAGTGATGTCAAGTGCTGCATTAACCGTCAATCACACTCTAGCAGGGGATTCTAAGATTCCACCAATTACGGCAGAGTTAGTAGGATTAGAGCGTCCGATTTTTAAACCGATACGAGAAACTATCGATTTCTTAAAAGATACTATCCGCTTTCCAGGCTCTTCTATACCAGAAAGCCAGAGACCTTCGACACTAGAGCATACACTGAGTGCCATGCATCGAGCGAATAAACTACTATCAAAACAAAACACCTTAAGCCCTAAAACCATTACAAGCGTTCTAAGAAAAATTATGATACATGACCTAGATGAAATCATAGGCAAAGAGTTTCATGCAGTCGCTACTCATGCAAATGGTACTGCCGTAAAGGATATGGAGGGCTTTGGTAAGTTAACAGAAAAAATAGCTTTAAGTACTATTTTAGTAGCTCTCTTAAATGCTGACCCTGACGTAAATGCCTCAGCTCCATCCACTACTCATCAAGCACAAAAAGCCTTCCCGAGTTTAAAACAATTCGTACAAGGTCTTCGCGATGAGATCAAAGATATTACAGATAATGATCTTGGTCTTACTATCTTAAATAATCATTTTGAAAAACCTGAAATTAAAGCACAATTAAGCCCAGAGTGGCTTTCACCCGATTATAGAAAAGCTTTTGAAAGCCTAAACTGGATGAGTATTGCTGATGACCAGCATTATAGAATCGAAGATTTCCCTAAGCAGTTAGTCTGGATGAAGAATTAAAAACACT
>RFQS01000148.1 GCA_009924885.1 Pseudomonadota bacterium
CGGCCACGATCGTGGCCGCCTTTGTTTTTTATAGATACTAAAACTTCTGATTATCATCTTGAGACCGCTAGACAAGATGCAGCGGTCTCATTAATATTAACTAGATGAGATAGATGTTAGAATAAGCGTTCTAGTGCTGATCTCCAATCAACTACAAGATATATATAACTGGCTTTTAATATCTTTAAAAACTGATGAAGCTAAGCGAGAAGCAATAATAATATTAAAAGCGATAGCAGATATCAATCCTCATCAGCTTTTCACCGAAAAAGATTTCCTCTTGTCCTCTCAACAAATAAAAAAAATTCAAGAAACAGTTAAACTGCGTAATGAAAAACATATTCCATTAGCTTATCTTTTGGAAGAAGCTTATTTTCTAGATCTAGAACTCTTCGTAAATAATACAGTGCTAATCCCGCGCCCAGAGACAGAATTATTAGTTACTGAAACTCTCAAGAAAATTAAAGAAGATAGATTAAGACAGATAAGCATACTAGATCTCTGTACTGGATCTGGCTGTATCGCCCTTGCCATGAAAAGAGCCTTACCTAGTGCTAATGTTTACGCCAGTGATATCTCCAAAGATGCTTTAAATGTGGCTTTAATTAATGCAAGTAAATACAAGCAAGATATTAATTTTATTCTTGGTGACTATTTAGATCCCTTTTTAAGTCAGCAGCGTTCTCCAGTAGCATTACCTATAATTCGCTCCTCACCGCCATATTTTGACGTCGTAATCTCTAATCCACCCTACATCCCAGAGTCTGATTATATTAGCCTTGCTGCAGAATTAATGCACGAACCTAAACATGCTTTAGTCGGCTTTCCCTACGCACATATTCGAGAACAATTAAAAGGCTTAATTAAACCCAATGGTTTTTTTGCCTTTGAGTTTGGTTATGAGCAAACCCCTAAAATATTGGAAATTTTCCCTAAAGCAGTTATACACAAGGATTTAGCTGGTATAGATCGCTTTGCTTTTGTGTCTGAAGAAGATTTATAATATTTTACTAAAACCATTCTGGGAATTTTTCTAGGTTAAAATGGTATTTTGTATGCCAATTTTAACTTGCAGTGATGATAATAACTCGAATGACAGTAAAGTCTTTTTTGAGTTAGATTTAAAAAATACTTTTACGATAAAAGATACTTGCCATAAGGAAGAAGAGCAAAGCTGGCAATCCTATGAGCTTAAACTTCACTCTGGAACTAAAACCATTGAATTTAACTCTGCTGATAAAAACCCGAATGAAGTTAAGGGACTATTTTGTTTTAATATAAAACCTGTAAACGAACTAAAGAACTTAAGTGAAAACTTAAAAAGTTTTTTAGAAAATGAGGAAGAGCATTTTGTTTTTGAACCACTAGAACCCAGCATAGAACTACGCATCAGTAAAAGTCACGCTAACTCTTTTAAAATAGAGCTGTGGGTAGATGCTGGAAATACTTCGACGATTATCTACACCTGGGATGCACTAGGCATAAGATTTATGACGACTAAAGAAAAACTTATTCAATTCTGCTCGGAGTTAATCTAGGAGGAGCGTGTAGTCGAACGAACAAGTTCAAGGCTGAGGACGACGAAACGCCGAAATTGGAGTTCGGCTACACGCTCCTAGGGTCCGACTACAACTACGTTAAATTTATCAGGATGAATATATTTTCTTGCAGCTTCATTTACTTTCTCCAAGCTTATATTATTAATAATCTCAGCATAGTTCTGTGGGTAATCTAAATCTAAATCATAGAGAAGCATCTGACTAGCGACATCTGTAACATCCTCATTTGAAGACAAGTTCCTTACCGCAAAGGAACCAGTTAAAAATGATTTAGTAGCTTTCAACTCTGTTTCACTAATACCAGTTCGTAAAAACTCCCGAACCGCTTCCTTCGTGAGTTCTATAGCTTTATCTACATTATTAGGATTACTGCCTAAGGTTATATAAAAAGGACCCGGAACCAAACCTGCTTGGAAAGTAGATCCCACATTATAAACTAAGCCATGCTCATCCCTAACCTTAGAACCTAGCCTAGAAGATAATGGACTGCCGCCTAAAGCATAATTGGCTATAAACAATGGATAAAAGTCTGGATCTTTTCTCGTTATAAAGCCGATATGCCCCATGTAAACCTCAGACTGTTTTTTATGAGCCTTCTTAATATGTTTAGTCTTAGGTGCTTGCAGCTTTAAACTTGGAGAACTAGGTACTACAGCCTTATTCTTTTTCTGCCATGGGCTGAAATTAGACTCTATTAAAGATTTCACTTCTGCTGCATCAATATCACCAACTACAGCGATTTTCATCTGGTCTAATCCATAATTTTTCTGGTAAAAGTTTTTTATATCTACTAAGCTAATCGCCTGAATAGATTTAATTTTCTCTTCACTGCTATGAGCATAAAATATATGACCTTTAGGGTAAATCAAACGATACATTTCATTTCTAGCAACACTACTAGGGAATTCATCTTGCTGTTTAATAGTTTCTATCAGCTCTTTCTTTAATTTTTCTAATTCAACTTTTGAGAAAAGTGGCTCTGTGATTATCTCTTTAAAAATAGCCATAACCTTAGATAAATTCTTTTTCAGACTAGATATCTCTACAGCACTGGTTTCTTTACCTGGTTCAAATTCTATATCTGCACCATAAGTATCCAAAGCTTTAGCTATAGTAAATTTATCTCTATGCTTAGAACCTCTTTCCAGCATATTTGCCGTAAGATAAGCTAAGCAAGGCTTCTCAAGATCCAAAGCCGAACCTGCAAAAGTAGAAGCTTTTATATAAACAAGTGGAATATTATGGTCTTCTTTTAAAACTACTTTTAAACTCGGATATTTATCTATGTGAATAGGTTTCAGTGCAAAATTAAAAACACTCTTTATCTTATCCTTAGAATACTTAGGCGCAGTAATCTTTAAAAGCCTCTCTAGTTTAGAGCTGTCTAAAGGTTCAACAACTGCAGAGCCATAGAATTCTTTATCATCTGTTTTCACTTTCTTAGATTTCGGGCTACTTGCCACGAGTGAATTACCTGGATCTTTAGGTAGTTTATAAACTACTGTTTTATTGCGCGGTACGAAATACTTCTGAGCAACTTTTTTAACATCACTAACACTAACTTTTTTAAGTGATTCATACCAGTGATAGTAATTCTCCCAATCCCCAGCAATCGCCTCAAAATAAGCAATCTGTAAAGCCTCATCATAAACACCATCTCGCTGATAAATCGCGGAAGACTCTACTCTAGCTTTAGCTAACTCCATCTCTTCTTTAGTAACATGAAGCTTAATATCTTCCAATTCAGCATCAATAACGGCTTCTATCTTCTCTATATTCGCTTCAGGATTTAAATTAGCTACTATTTTATAAAGTGCTGGATCTTTATTAGACTCAGCATAACCATGAACATCTATCGCAAGCCCAGTGTCTACCAGCTTCTTAGTTAACCTCGAAGAAGTACCATTAAAAAGTATCTCATCTATGATATTTAATGCTGGTAAATCTGGGTGAACAAACTCTGGAATATGGAAAGCCATACCAAGTAAAGCAACCTGCCCCTCATAATAAATATAAGACTTTCTTAATTCCTTCTGCTCTGGTTCTACTCCAACTTCATGGCTTATATTTTCTGCTTTTTTATACGAATCAAAATATCTATGAACAAGATCTAAAGCTAGTTCCTTATCAAAATTACCAGCAAGCATTATAAAAGCATTGTTGGGAGCGTAATATTTATTATAAAAAGCTCGCATATTAGGCTCCTTGATATTATCAAGATCTGAACGCCAGCCTATAATTGGGTTATGGTAAGAGTGCTTCTGGAAAGCTGTGGCTCTAAGCTGTTTTCCAAGAATAGTACTGGGGTAATTTTCTCCACCTTCCAGTTCAGAAACGATAACGCTTCTCTCTAAATCTATCTCTTCCTGCTCCAGCCTAGAGTTACGCATACGATCAGATTCTATTTTAATAGCTAATTCTAAATTCTCTGGTGCGAAATTCTCATAATAACCCGTGTAATCATAGCTGGTAAAAGCATTAAAGACCCCACCCTTAAGCTGAATCGCCTGAGCTATCTCACCTTTTCTAAATTCTTTAGTACCTTTAAACATCATATGTTCTAGGTAGTGAGCCATTCCAGTTTCATTACCAATCTCATCACGGCTACCCACTCGATACCAGACTTGAAATGAAATCAATGGAGCGTTAAGATCCTGCTTTAATAAGACTTTCAAACCATTATCTAGCTTGTACTCCTCTACACCATTGGATTTTTTAATAAAATTTATATTTTTTGGCTTATTCTTGCTTGTTGCCATGCTATCACCCATAATACTATACAGTAGGATAAGAATTAAGAGAGTGATTCGGTGATTTTTTTTAGACATAGAGCTACTTTCATCTATAACATGCTATCCTAGATTTTTGTTGTGTTAAAGCTAGATAATAAATTTTTAAATTTAGAACTTATCACTCCAGAAGGTATTTTGCTTGCTGATCAGGTTAAGAAAGTTAAGCTTTTTACCTCTCTTGGTGGTTTGACGATTTTACCTAACCACGCTGAATTAAAATCAGATATAGTCTCTGGTACATTAAAAATTAGTTTCTACGAAGAAGTAAAGGGTGATATTAAATATGATGTCGGTGACGGCGTTATAGAAGTTAGCCCAAGTAAAGTTACTATAATAGCTAGTTCTGCAAAGGCAAGGATCATAGAAGATCCTTATAAGCTATAATCAGTTTTGCTACGAAGATGGTGAAAGCGAATGAACGAGTCAGATGAGAAATCAAGCAGCTATAAATTCCAACTTTCAGGTGTCTTCGTAGCTTAGTTTTAATTAGCTAAAATTTTTTAACATCATAGTACAAATTAGCTCTAAGCAGGGCTTTCTTAAGGTAAAATAAAGATCAATGAATTCAAGTGCACGATATAAGCTAGGTGAAATTCTTATAAGATTAGGTGTCTTAACTGATGATAAATTAGCTAAAGCCCTTGAAATGCAGTCTCAGCAAGATCCTCTGGAAAGATTTCCTATCGGCAGAATCTTACTTGAAGAAGGTTTTATTGAACCAAATGATCTAATTCAAGCAATTAAAATTCAAACTGGCCAAGCTGAACTTCCTGAGTAAAGGGCTCTAAGTGAGTCCCATGAAAGATTTTTTACTCTCGAAGCTTAAGCATCACCCATGTTTTCACCGTCCTAAATATATCCCCAATCCTTTACTAGACAGCGATCTTAACGAGATTAGCTTACGAAACTCTAAAATACATATATCACGCTGCCCTGGGCGCTTAAGTTTCAGTAAACACTGTGATTATGTAAATAATGATTTACTTTATTTAGCAGCTAATTACGAAACTTTAGTTGCCGTGCAGGTTTCAGTATTAGCTCTTGGGGAAATTAGCACTCCTAATATTTCAGCACAAGCTTTTATAGAAATCTATAATCTCAATCCAGATTTCCAAGAATTAATTTTAAGTCAAGATCAAGTCATAGAGAATATTTCAGCAATAAAATCAACAATATCTGATCAATGCCTAAATGATAATAAGTCTAACTGGACTTTTTACATACTCAAGATCTTGGATCTTTTATCTAAAGAAGATCTTAACTTTGATTTAGCTAAGATCCTTTCTTTAAAAATCGTAGTTAATAGTGATTTACCAGCCGCTGCGGGAATGAGTTCATCTCACGCACTCATACTAGCCTCATTTATGTCTCTTACAAGAGCCTTGCATAGCCAAGGTTTACTAAAAAACATAGATAAGACCTATTTTAGATATCTCTTAAATTCAGGAGCAGAGGGCACTGATGATCTGCTAGATCTTTTAAAATTCTGCCAAAAAGTCGAAATAGCCAAAGGCTTTAATTCTGGATTAGGA
>RFQS01000149.1 GCA_009924885.1 Pseudomonadota bacterium
AAATAACTTGCAAAAAAATATATAAGTACAGAATACCAAAGCCCCAACCCGCACAAATGTCATATATATCATGGACTTTTAGATAAAGTCTTGATAGCCCGAGTAAAAATGGAACAGTGGCCAAGGCGATTTTAGCTGCTATATTAAAGTCGAAAAAAAGACAAATCCCTAAATACGTTACCGTGGACATAAAGGCGTGGCCAGAAGGCAAGCTATAGCCTTTTACGTGAACTTTTGCATGTTCTTTAGGGGGGCGTGATTTTTTAATAGTGTTTTTAAGTATTAGATTTAGCCCATAGCCCATAGCCCAAACTAGGGCAAGCTTTAAGCCGATATAAGTATCTACGAAAGCTATTAAAGCACTGATTAAAAGAAACTGCGGGAATACATTGCCCGTGAGAGTGAATAATCTGATAACTTTTCTTATCCAGTAGTCTTTACTGTGCGGCTTTTGCTGAGCCTCATTCTTTTCTATCAATGAAAGCCTCCAAGGAATTTTGTTACCAGCTCTTTATTAAAAGAACTTAAGTAGCAGCAGAGCCACAGCACGGCAAAGCGAGGGTCTATTAACCTTAAGGTATTTTTACTAAGTGAAACTTTTAATTTTTCTTGAGCTGTTTTAGAATCACCCGCTACTAAGTACCAGTAAGCGATACGCAGATAAGCTAAGCTGTAAGCTTCTCTTACAGAGGCTTTAAAATCCTCCTCATCAAGGGACAGTTGCCAATCTCCAATTTCTGCGTTTTCCTGAGTATTAGCATCTAAAACCTTTATAGTAACTTCCTCTATGCGAGAGGCTTTTACATTTTTTACCGACTGCTGAGGGTGCAGGCGATAATTACCGAGAGCTTCTTTAATATGATGGAATTTACCACAGCGAGATAATCTTAACCAAAAATCCCAGTCTTCGTAAGGAATAAAGTCAGTGACTTGCTCGCCGATATTTTTTAAGACAGAAGCTCTGATCATCGGTGTTACAGAGGGAATAAAATTTCTCATTAAAAGATGTTTATAGATTAAACCCGAGTAACCTTCTTGCTGTCTAGCCGCATTTTTTAGGGGTTTATTTTCTGGATCTATTCTGTTTACAGGAGCGTAGCAGAGAATTATCTCTGGGTCATTCTCCATTACAGCAAGCTGTGTTTCTAGCTTATGCGGCAGCCAAGTATCATCAGAATCTACTAAACATACATATTTCCCCGCGGCTTTAGAAATGCCATGGCTTCTAGCTACAGCTCTTTCTGAGTTGTTTTGGTAAAAGTATTTAATTCGAGAGTCTTTCTCTGAATAGCTTTTAAGAATTTCAGCAGTATTATCCTTGCTGCCATCATCTATAAATATCACTTCGAAGTTACTATAAGTCTGAGCTAGTATGCTATCTAGGTTATAGGCTATATATTTAGCTTGGTTGTAGCTAGGGATTACTATAGAGATTAGCGGTGCTGTTTGCATTGAGGGTGCAGTGATCTAAATATCTTAGCTTATAGTTATGCTTTTGAGGGTTTGTTACAATGGGAGAGTAAGATGACTCAGGCAGATATACAGTTTTTAATTAGTGCTGTGTTTTTCGTAGCGGGAGCTTTTGCGGTCTGTCTTTTTGAGCCGTTTTTAGATTATTTAGAAAATAAAAAGAATACAGAAAACGCTTAGTGCGGATTGATTAATTATAGCCCTGATTTAAAATTAACTTTTTAGGGAAAAATGACCCCTTAAAATTTTTGAGCTTAAAAAGCAGAATTAAAGACATGTGTATATGGCTTGAGTCAGAGAAATTTAGGACTGATTTATTTAAAACAGCAGGGCTTGCCTTTTCTAGCCCTTGCTCTGTCATTATATTTTATTTCTTGACAAACACAGAGCATCTTGTTAGTAGATTAGGAATGACAAAATTAATAGTTATTGCTTTAATGTTAATTATTGGTATTGGGCTACTTATCAAAGGATATGAGGTTTTAATAGATTTAGATAAAAGGATAGAAAAAAATGCCTAATATGGAAGAAGTAAATGCATTAATCATAAATTATGGACTTATAGTCTTTGCAATTCTTGTTGGCACTTATCATCTAGGATATAAAATGTCTAAAATTATAGGTGAAGTCAGCCCAGAGACACCATTCCATAAGTATTTAATTGATCTTCTTTGTAAACAGTTTTCTCGAAACTAGAATCGTTGGCTAGCAGTTCTAGCTTGGCTTGAAATTTTAATATATAAACTCCGCTAAATCTAAATTCTTTTTATTTATAATAGCCTCACCCGCAGCAGTATAAGAACAAATCACCCCAGGGTAAACCAGCATCGGTGCATAAAAAGTATGCACTTCGGGAAATACCTTAGCGAGATTCTTTTGAGCCTTTTCTAATTCATCTTTTTGGAAGAAAGGTGAACCAGACTGAGCGCAAAATATCCCGTGAGCTTTCATCGTACGTTTTACCTTTTTGTAAAAATCTTCTTCTATAAGTCCAGCAGCGAAGCCCACGGGGTCCGTGGAATCACAGAGTATTAAATCAAAGTATTCTTCTGGACTGGTTTCTATAAACTTAAGGGCATCTTCACATCTTAAATCTAATTTAGGATGATTTAAAGCAGAAGCTACTTTAGGAAAGAATTTGCGAGAAGCGTTTATGACTTCTTCATCTATCTCGACCATAGTTACTGTATTAATGTGCTTTTCATATTTTTTAAAGAGGTCTCTAACTGTGCCGCCGTCGCCGCCGCCGATTACTAAAATATTTAAATTATGGGCATATTGCGGAACTCCATTTCCCGCATTTTCACAAGCAGTGCCATTATCCAAGACATTCTGCATACCATAACTAGTAAGAGCGTGATGATACATATGTTCATCTAAGTCACTTAACATCAGGACTCCATCTAGTGCCATAACAGTACCAAAATGCGGGTTTTTAAAAATGAAGATCTCTTGATATTCACTCTGTTTTTTCAGTAAAACTTCAGAGATCTTCAGAGTTAATCCTTGATTATCTTTACATATTTCTGAAAACCAAGTCTCATTAGGCATAATCTCTATTTTAATATTTTACAGATCGCCGCACAACTAGGGACTTCTCCTAATCTTTAATTTCTGCCCTTGCACTGTGCATTCTGCGTTAATCTAAATTATTTATTAAATTAATCAATACAGCCATTCCCAAAGGTAGAAGCCCCCGCAGAGAAAGCTTTTCTCAGTAAATCTAAATATTTTAGCGGAATGCTATTAATACTTAGTGGGTTTAATTCGTTCTCCTTACAGTGACGAAGAATTTTACTGATACTGTAAGCTAGTCCTAGTCTAGGAATTACGGCATCGTCTCTGCGAGCTAATAGTAGATCCCTTTCTTCAGGATTATTCTGTAAAAGCTCTTTAAGGGAGATATTCTCTGGATCACTTACCTTATAGCCTTTAACTTTAGCGATAAAGCTTTTAGTCGCTCGGTTACCGATAATTAGTTTCTGTAATAATTTATCTTCTTCTGCTTTGTAATGAGGATTACTCGCTGATTCTATGATTTTCCTAGCCTCAGAATAAGCTGCCATATCTGCTGTAAATATGCCTCGCTCTAATGAGTCGATAATATGTTTGAGTAGGCGAGTTTCTTGTTTAGACTCAGGCTGATGATAGTGATAGTTTAATTCTTGTATAAATTCTGCATCATTATCTAATCCCTGATAGCCATAGAAAGAAACGTGGTTACCACCTAGTAAATTAAACATCGCAGAATAAGGGATAGCTCTTATGTCAGCGAGCAAGCCTAATATTTCACTTATAGAAAGCTTTTTACTTAAAATATCTAAATCATTATTATATTCAGGGTCGCTCAGTATGCCTTTAACCTTAGCTCCAGAACGGCTAGTAGGTCTGCTGGCTATATTAAAAAGATCTAAATAAATTAACGGTGATTTTATAACATGCGCGAAATATTCTCTGAGAGTATTTTCATTAGTGCAGATATTATCGTCATTTAAATCTAAGCCAAAAACCTCTTCCCTGAGCTGCTTTCTAACCCTTTCTATTAGAGAGTTTAAGAATTTTACGAATTTAGGATCGAGTAGCAGTTCTTGCGGTTCTCCAAGCTTATCTTGGATGAGCTTTCTACCTGAAATTTCCGAAGTGGCGAAAATAAATTCCTGTATCATTTCATGGCTTTTAAAAAAAGAAATAAGCTGCTGAGCACCACCACCCTGTAGAGTTCTTTCATAGTGAGCATTTGAGCCTATAGGCTGAGTGCAAGTAGCCGTGCGTCTAAATTCAAGGCCACCACCGCGTTCTATCGGTTCACCCCAGCCATCGAAATTGATTAATTTAACTTGTTTTATTTTTTGCGACTCATAAACTCTTAGCCACAAAGCCTTTTCTTCTGAGCTAAAATTATTCTGAAAAAGATCAGAAAATGTATCCATTGCAAGCTTTATTGCTAGAGCTTCTTCTAGCTCAGGCTTATTTTTTAATAAATCCTGCCAAGCTTTAAGAGAGTTTCCACTTCTTTGCATATTTAGACTTTCCTCCGCTTCATTAAAAACATATTCATCTAAAAAGGCATTGAAAATTTCTGTAACGATAGTGTCAAGCTGCTTTGAGCGAAACATCTCCCATTGTGAAGCCGTAAAACCATTTTGCTTACCACTGTCTGAAGGACCGCGCATTTTAATAAATTCGCCACGATGCTTAAGTAAGTATAAACGCCAAGCTTTATTACACAGAGCTTCTACTGTGCATTTATACGAATTTCTGAGGTCTGAAATTTGTTCAGTTAAAGGCACTATTTCAAGTGAAGCTAGCATGTCTTCGGATATCATCGAAGAGCCTTTACTAGAGCTGCTAATAATATACTTAGATAGTATTAAAGTATTTAGCATGTCTTCAAAGCAGGTATTCATACTGATAATCTGTCTTTTAATACCGCCAGCACGAGTAAGGGAGAGAAGTTCTAAGGTCTGAATTGCTTTTTGATTCAGCTTGCCATCTGAGTCAGTTAGTTTTTCTTTTAAATCTATTATTTTTTTCTGAGTCTCTTCTCTATTGAGTTCGGCCTTTAAGAGAAAATCTGTTTTTCCTGAAATATCGCCGTAGACTTTAAAGCCAGATAGATTTTCTGTAAGAAAGTTAATCACTTCGTTTCCCTGTCTGGTATGACCGTGCGAACCGAATTTACCAAAAATTTCTATTTTCTTGATAATAATTTCTATTTCTTTACTGTTCACGCCTTCTTTATTAGCGATTATAGCTTTTAATGGTACAAGTAAAGTCTCTTCACTACAGTATTTGTCAAAATCAAAGTCAAAATTATAGTCACCAGTGTAGGCGATTCTCTGTCTTTGTGTTTCTAAAGAGTCTATCGCTTTAGCTAGAGGATGTAAGATTCTATGGTCTATCACTAGTCTGTAAGCTTGTTTGTTTGATTTGTAGACAGGATTTTCTGTGATGATATTATCGTAAAGTCTCTTAAAGTCACTGTTTATAAAGAAAGTTTTACTAGGCAGTTCCTTATCGAAGGTGAAGTCGTCGCTTAAAGTCTGCCAAAGCCTCTGTATATCAGCAAAGTATTTTTTATAAAAGTGTAGATTCTCATTAATAAGGGTTTTAAAATGTTCTTCTTTATTTACAGTTTGGTTCCCATCTATGTCACGTGCTACCCAGCTATGTAATTTAAAAAATTCTGGATGAATATAGAACTTCTCACCTAAAGCTTTACTAAGTTCATTACCAAGTACTACTAGAGTCTCTGGGATGATTTCATAAATTTGGCTGATACTTTTTAGGAAATTCTGTGATTCATCAGAGGGTTTAAGCTTATTTTCGTTATAGGGCTTAACTC
>RFQS01000150.1 GCA_009924885.1 Pseudomonadota bacterium
TGGAGCAAAACGACAAGGGACAAGACCCCCAAGGCTAACAGCAGGCTATTTTTTTGTTTCGCAGACTCTTTCCCTGCGGAAAGCCAGTACACACATAAGAGGGCCAGTAGAATTGGCCAGTTCTGAAACGAGGTTAGGGCTGAAAAAATGGAGGATGCCACAAGAAGGGGCGACCAGTATTTCCCTCGCCTGGCACATTGAAGGCAAAAAAGAAAGAGGAGCATGGAAAGACATCCCAACCCATACCCCCTGAACGAACTGAGCCATCGTAAATCCTGCCACAACACGGCCATAAAAAGAGATGTCAAAGCGGCGCTTCTAGGGTCACTCCGAATCATGCCAGCCCCAAGGAAAATAAAGGGGGAGATCCCGAAGAGAAAGGCAAGTTGTTTGAGAATTTCCCCCTGCTGTATAAAGGAGCCGAGTATCTTGACCAGCATCGGAAGAAGAGCGGGCAGCGTGTTGTAGGGCATTAATGCGATAACTTCCCGCAGGTTCGTTGCCTGATTAAAAGAGAGGGTGGCGATTTCGTCCCTCCAAAAAGGTCCGCTAGTAAGCAGATAAAAGATGGAGCCACCTGTAGAGAGACCAAGGCAGGCGAGAGCAAAAAGCTGGTAAAAGTCTTTATGAAAAGGCTTAGCGCGGTTCATTGCCTCTACCCACCGAGGATTGTTTTCCACTTTTTCGAAGTTCGAAGGCGATGCGAATGGAAAAAATAGGAAAGCGTTGAGACCAAAACTGAAAAACCATACTTCCAAATATTTACATAATTTTAGTTATAAGATGGTTAAGGTAAAGACGAAAACGTAAAAATATAAGTTACACAGCTGATCATTAAAGAGCTATATCTACATTACGAGTAATCATAATCTGTAATTCCTGCCCCTTATCTATAGCAGCAGAGTCACCTCTAGAGAAAAGTGCTATAACACTTCCACCAAGTAAAGAGCCAGCTACTGGTAAACCAAGAGTAGCTACAGAAACCACTTGACCAGTTTTAGTACTTAAAAGAGCATGAGTCGGATCCATAGCCTTATTAGAAAAACCAGTCTGCGGGTCTAATAGACCTTCTTTATTAACTATTCCTTCCACGAAGGTAAGTCTTGCGTCCAGTGGCACATAATCCCCTTGCGGTGTAATTAGTGAATCTAAACTAATTTCAAGCACACCAGATTTACTTAAAAATCTAGGACGCTTTAGATCAGAGACTTTCCCGCGAATCCATGAAGATTTAGGCACTATCAGTTTCTTGTAATCACCGGTTAAATAAAAATCCTCTAAAACTCTCGCTTTAAAATCATCTCCCAGCTCTGACTTCTTCGCTGTAAGTGGAGTTTCTACTATTATTCTGAGCCTAGCTTGAACTGGAACCTGCCCTGTAGCAGTATTTAATTTAAAAGGTGCAGCTGCAAAATTAGAAAGACTTTTAAAATCAACTGGATCATTAGTCACTGCCTCGAAGTCTTCTAAATTCACTTTAGATGACTCTCTTACATTAATACTCATATCTGACATATCCATAACTGAAGCAGATCTCACGGCAAATGGACTTGTGAGTAACAGAGAAGCTAAACACAGAGAAGACTTTAGAACCTTAGAGTTAAAATATTTTTTCGTTAAATTCATAACAGTGAGTGAATGCATAAATTAATTATAACTCTAAAAAGCAAAAGGGGACTGCTTGCTAACTCTAAGTTTTATGCTAGGACGGCTTGCAAGCATACAAGTCAAGCTATATTCCAGTACTTATGAGCCTGAATCCCGATTCTTAAAGTCTCAGGATATTTTTTTAAAAGCTCTAATATCCGAGCCTGATTCTCTTTAAGATTATTCCAATCTGCCACTAAAAAAAATGGTTTCGAAGACGGCTGCACAACTCCATTTTCTACGGCAGTCTCTTTTGCAGAATCCTTGAATAGAATTTTTGGTAAAAGTGTATTCTCTAAAAAACCTACGGCTTTATCATCAGCTATAACGAACTTAATTTCATGAGCTAAAGCATAGACTCTTTCATCACTAGGTTCACCAGCTTCACTATAGATCGCTTTAGGACTGAAAGTTAACCAAAGGGACTGCTCATTCGTCCTCCTCAGCCTTGAACTTGCAGGTTCAAGAGCAGTACCTCTATTAAACTGCTCTTGAACAAAAATATAATCCAGCACAGCCTTAGCATATTTACCAGTCATCGCTGATTCTAAAGCCACTTGATAGCCATGAGAATTTAAAAATTTAATAAAAGGTACTATATCCTGTTCTGTAGGCTCACCTCCAGTAATCACTACTCTCTTTAAACCTGAATTCATAATCTGCAGCTGTTCTAAAATTTCTTCATAATTTAGGATCTGTTCATTTTTAGTCCCTAAAGCCCAAGTTTTCTTTTCATCACAGAAGAAACATCTCACTGAGCAGCCTTGAAGCCGAATAAAAAAGCTTGGCACTCCAAGAAACATCCCCTCACCTTGAACCGTCTCAAAGATCTGCACCTGATTATCAGTTTTATTTAAAGTTAAACTACTCATAGTCACATCCTTTTCTCAGTCTTACCTTTACATGCTTAACAACAATGATCAACACAAAGATTTTCAAGAAATACTAAATATAGGATCCTCCACCCCAGCATCTTTAAAGCCCCTAGCCCTTAAATGACAAGCATGACATTTACCACAAGGCGGAAACACACCACTATAACAAGTATGAGAATAGGCTAAAGCCTGCATACATTCATCACCTAAAGACTGAGCTAATCTTACAGTATCAGCCTTATTTAAATACATAAGTGGCGTATGAATCTGAATATTTTTATCAGTTCCGAATAATGCCTGATTAATAGTAGTCTGCATGGAATCTATAAAAACCTTACGGCAGTCAAAATAGCCTGCATAATCAGTTTCACAGACACCAGTTACTATATGCTCAGCTTTAAAATCATAGGCGACATTAGCAGCGAGCGAAAAAAATAATAAATTCCGTGCTGGAACGAAAGTCTGCGGCACTCCTCCAGTAGTAAATTCTTCTAAATTTTCATGAGTTAATAATTCTGCATTAGAACTCAAAAGAGAGCTAGCTCCCCTTAAAGCTTCTGAAATGTTTATGAATATCGTCTCTAGGTGAGCGAACTCAGCGATTTTCTTAGCAGATTCTAATTCAATACTGTGTCTTTGACCATAATCAAAAGTTACAAGCTGAATATATTTTTTCCTTAAAGCCTTATCTAAATTAGGATAGAAATTATTTAAAACCCAATAAAGACAAGTAGTACTATCCTGACCACCAGAAAAGACTATTACCACTTTGCGAGATCGCTCGCAATCTCGAATTTCTGCGTTTTTATCGTCCAGCTCTCTATTCATCTTACTAACAAAGAGTCTTCGCTAATTCCTTGTCACCAAGAACAACTATTGGTTTAATTGCAATACCACCCCTAGGCATAAAGTCTCCGACTACTTTTAAAACCTTAGTCTTTAAAAGACGCTGTAAATCATTCGCTATCTTATTAATCACAAATTCATGAAATATCCCGGTATTTCTGTATGAAAAAAGATATAGCTTTAAAGATTTACTTTCGACTATAAACTCATCTGGAATATAACTAATATAGATTTTCGCGAAATCTGGCTGTGCCGTCTTCGGGCAGAGACAGGTAAATTCATGACAGTCTAAGTTAATAATATAATCATTAGCCTGAGAGAGATTCGGAATAGCCTCTAATTTAGCCTCTTCAGGCGAGCCTGGGTATTGGGTTTCAAGATTACCTAATAAATTTAAATTTTCAGCACCAGATCGCATATTATTCCAATAATAATACACTAACTTTGCAGCACTGCCATAATCTGAAACTTGTGAGAGAATCTTATTAGATGCATTCGATCAAAGTACTAGTCATTGGAGATAACGCTTTTGCTAGATCAGTAATAGAAAAGCTTAGCTATGATGATAATGAGCAGAAACTAGAAATCATCTCTATCTCTAAGCAAGAAAATTTTTCAAATCTCTGTGAAAATATTTACCTTCCAGAATATGATATCGAAAAAATTATAGATATAGTCTCAGCAAGAAGAATTA
This sequence comes from Pseudomonadota bacterium, assembly GCA_009924885.1. GTDB lineage: Bacteria > Cyanobacteriota > Vampirovibrionia > LMEP-6097 > LMEP-6097 > LMEP-6097. The sequence continues at coordinate 4,063 of RFQS01000150.1, forward strand.
GCTTAAGCATAGCTTGCTCAGAAAAATTAATAGCTTCAGGAATAGTGGAAGCTTTTCAGGAACAGGGTTTAAACATATTCGGACCAACTAGCACTTCTACTGAAATCTGCTTCTCTCACCATGCCGCTAAAGAATTTATGCACCAGAACTTGATTCCAAGTGAGCCTTATGTGAGCTTTGATAGTAAAGAAGTCTGCCTTGCTTATTTAGCTCACTTAAATTTTCCAGTAATTATTCGACCAGACTTTCTTTTCGAGACTAACTATGAAAAGAAAGTTTTTATCGCTGATGATATTAATAATGCCACTGCCTTTATTCAAGAGTATTTTTCACAGCCATTTTTAAGTACTTATAAAAAACGCCTCATTATCGAGGCATATTCAGAGGGTGAAGAATTCTGTACCAGTATTTTATACGATGGCAGCACAGCCCTAAGCCTTGTGCCAATAAAAATGCATAGAGAATATAATGAATATTCACTGACCTTTAATGAAAAATCGGCTAATTCTCTCTCTGACGGCAGTACAGATAAACTGCAATTAGAAATTAATGAGAAAATTATAAAACCTTTTTTAAATGCTTTAGCTCAAAATAGTGAAGACGAGGAAAGCATAAAACACGGAGTTCCGCAGCGCTCTTTTTCTGGTTTTATCAGCTTCATAACAAAATTAAATCCAGAGGGAGAAATTGTTTTAGATCGCTTCGAAGTCTTAGCCCCAGACTTAAGTGCTGAATTAAGCCTAGATTTAATTGAAGAAAACCTTTTCGATCTTTTATTTTCCTGCACTCAAGGGAAATTAAATTTTTATCGTGATGGTCTTAGATATGTACACTTAACTGGCGTCGCTGTGGATTTAAATTACAGTAAAGCCGCTTCATCTTACTTAAATGAGGAAAGTTTTTTACAAATAGAAAGAACTGCTTCTGATGCTAATTACAGAATTAAAGTTCAGATACTCTCAAGTGAGCTAAAAGATTCGGTTAGATTATTTATTTACGCACCTACTGAAGTAGAAGCCAAAAACTTTGCGATGACAGTAGCTACTGAATTAAATCTTTTTGATGAATCTGAAAGCCTTCTTTAATCCCATCATGGGACTGCTCACAAACACAGAAATTGAAGGTTGCGAACAGTCCCATCATATATAATTAGAGTATAGTGAAAAATTTACTATACATAGGTATTTCCATACCGAATCAAAGAATTAATCCCTTAGCTCATAAGCTAAGCTTCTGCACAGCAGATGAACTCAGTAAATTAAAAATTTCCCAAGATGATATCAGTAATTTTTTGGAATTTTTAAGCGACATTCCTTGCATAGAAGAACTTACACTCGTCTCTACCTGTAATCGTTTTGAGCTGATTATTTTTTTAAAAGATAAATTTATTACAGATGATCCATTACTCAGAGAGGATTTAGCTAAACAAATCGAAAAAAGAATTAATCACTACACAGAAAGAGAAGTCAGCTTCGCTTTTCTTTTTAACGAAGAGGCTCAATTACAAATACTTAGAACTTATTGTGGCTTAAACAGTGGTCTTGTAGGTGAGTCAGAGATTAGCATTCAGTTTAATGGTGCTTTCAAACAAGCTTTAAATCTTGGTTTCCTAAAAGAACAAGGTTCAAAACTTTTAGAAAAAGCTCAATCTTTAAGAAATTTTTTCAATAAACATATATATTTAAAACCTGTCTCCTACTGTGATATAGCTATCCAAAAAGCTTATAT
>RFQS01000016.1 GCA_009924885.1 Pseudomonadota bacterium
TTTACTAGTTCTTTCATTTAAAGACTTATAAGTTCCAGCTGCCCCGCGATCATAATTACCCCAGAAGCGATTCCCTTGTTTTAACCAAGCATCATTTCTGCGTTTTTGATAAGACTTGTTTTGCATTTTTAAAAATGAATTAAACCAGAGAGCGAATTTTTCAAATTCTGGATTTCTTTCAAAGGATTTAACGCCTCTATCTCTGCTATCTTCTTCTAGCTGGTGATAAACTGGTCTTAATAATCCTAGTGACATCTTGAATCTCCCTAATTCATAGCATTTTAGCTTTGACTATATAAAGTAATAGCCTGCTATAATTTGATAGGAAGTATTCCATGACTGACACAGATTACTTAATTTACGGTTCTGTAGTCACTTTTATAGTGTTAATACTGAATTTTTTGGCCTTCTTTTTACTACCGCTGGTGTTAAGACAAGTTCTGCAATACAAATTATTTGATAATAAAAATTTAGAAAAAGCTTAATCTTGGGTATATCCTAAATAATATGAAGATAGCTGTAATCGTTAGCCAAGTACCAGATACTACAACTAAAATAGAGATCGGGGCAGACGGGAAATCTATCAGTGAAGTAGGTATAGAATGGATTTTAAATCCTTATGCTGAATTCGCTGTAGAAAAGGCTTTAAAACTTAAAGAAGCTAATGACGCTGTCTCAGAGATTATATTAGTAGCCTTAGGTCCAGACAGAACCGTCTCTGCAATTCGTTCAGGATTAGCGATGGGAGCAGATCAGGGAGTTTTACTTAAATCAGATAAATTAAATGCTAAACCTTTAGCCGAAAAAATAAAAGAACTAGGTGTAGATTTAATTCTCACTGGTAAAAAAAATATAGACATAGAAGCAGTGTGGCTAGAAGCTGGTGTGGCAGCACATTTGGATATACCCATGCTGGCTAATGTAAATAAAATTGAATGGGAAAATGGTAAATTAGTCGCGGAAAGAGAAGTACCTAGTGGTGTAGAGAAATTTGAATTAAGCCTGCCAGCCTTGATAACCTGTGATAAAGGTAAAGATGAACCAAGATATGCTTCAGTAATGGGTTTAATGAAAGCGAAGAAAAAACCTTTAGAAGAAATCGATGTGAGCATAGAAAGTGCTACTGGATTAAATCCTGTAGAAGCTAAGCTGCCAGCTGCACGTACTGGTGTGAAAATTTTTGAAGGCCCTGCTCAAGAGACGGCTAAACAGCTTTTAGAAGCTCTGAAAAATGAAGCTAAGGTGCTTTAATTGATATTATCTAATATATGTCCTTCTTTAAAAAGATTTTAAGTAAGATACCTTTTCTAAAAGGCAATGAGAAAACTGAAAGCAAGGAACAAGTCAATTTAGTTGAAAGCGGAATCTTAGCTAACATATCGGAAACCGATTCAATACCAAGTAATTCTTTAAATGCAGTACTAGAAAGAATTTTAATCAAAAAAGAAGAGCTAGATGATCTAGAAGAAGAATTAATTCGCTCTGATTTAGGCGTAGATTTAGCTATGGATTTCACCGAGCTTTTACGTAAAGAGCTTAAAGCCCAGAAAGAAATTTATAAAGATGACTTACAAGACAAGCTCAAAGAATTTCTGCTAGGAGCTTTTACGGAAGTTAAAATCCATAGAAATAGAGCACAGCTAAGCCCAGTTAGCGAAAAATTAGACCCCTTTAAATTTAGCTGTCCTGAAAATGTACTTACTGTAGTTATGATACTTGGCATTAATGGTGTCGGAAAAACTACTAGCATAGCGAAACTCGCCTATAAATATAGAAACTCAGAAAATAAAAAAGTATTAATCGCAGCTGGAGACACTTTCAGGGCAGCGGCAGAAGACCAACTGCGTACTTGGGCAGAAAGAACAGGTGCTGATCTAATCGAGATGCCGCATGGCTCTAAATCTAGTGCGGTCGTCTATAAAGCGATAGAGAAGGCTAAGAATGAAAATTATGATCTTGTACTTATAGATACCGCTGGTAGATTACATAACAAGAAAAATTTAATGGAAGAATTATCTAAAATTCAAGAAGTAGTGAAAAAAAATCTAGATGGTCAAGCTTACCATTTGGAGACCATGCTGGTTTTAGATGCTTCTATGGGGCAGAATTCTCTGATACAAGCTCAAACTTTTAATGAGCTTTGTGAAGTGAACTCTATCATTCTGACTAAATTCGATGGCTCTTCTAAGGCTGGGACTGTTTTTTCTATCGCCCATAAACTTAAAATACCTGTTAAGTTCTTAGGTGTGGGGGAAAAGATGGAAGATCTAGAAGAGTTTAGCCCAGAGGCTTTTACTAAGAAGTATTTTTAGAATTCTTAAACGACGAGAAGCAGTTAATAAGACCTATACCCAACAGGGTATAAAGTAGGCTAAAGTAGTGATATTTATACCCTATCAGGTGTAAATATCACTTAAGTGAAGGGATTATACCCAATGTGGTATAATTTTGCTATAAAACACTTAAATTAGACCCGGAAAGGTATAAAATGCTGTTATCTATTTTCATAAAACAAAAAAGAAAAATCGCTAAACTCACGCAAATAGAACTCGCGGAGAAAGCTGGAGTGGGCTTAAGATTTCTTAGAGATTTAGAGCAAGGTAAAGAAACTTTAAGGTTAGATAAGGTAAATCAGGTACTGAGTTTATTTGGTTATGAAATGGGACCAGTTAGGTCTCAGCTAGGTGATAGTTAAAATGAGAAAAGCTGAGGTCTTAATGCACGACAGCTCTGTGTTATTTCCTTTTTTTGATGGGTTGATACCTGAAGGTTGGCTTTTAAATATAGCTGAAAGAAACTGGAAACTTAATCCTAGAGATCGCATGGGCTTGTTAATGGCTTGCTGCCTGGATTGTATTGGGGCGGTGAGTATTAATCCATTAATAGAAGAATCATGAGTAATCGCTGCTTATACTGCTATTTAGCTTTAGCTGACGGTGAAATTGATTTTCATCCGAGCTGTAGTAAAAAAATATTTGGAACTGCTGTTCCGCCTCTAATGCCTTATTCAGAAGAGAATCTAAATGAACTAGCTGAGCAAATTATCAAGTCACAGACCACTGTAACCGGGGTTCAGCCGAAACTATCTCTACATTTAGCCTCGGTGAAAAATCCAAATCAAGTAAAACGTTTTACTATAGTAGGAATGTGGGGAGATTATATTTTAAAACCAGCATCACCACACTATCCTGAATTAGCAGAGATAGAGGATTTGACTATGCACCTCGCTGAGATCGCTAAAATTAAAACAGTACCTCATAGCTTAATTCGCTTATCCTCAGGTAATCTTGCGTATATTACTAAAAGAATTGATAGATGGAAAGGGGGGAAGCTCCATATGGAAGATATGTGTCAGCTCACTGAAAGGCTTACAGAAGATAAATACCAAGGTTCTTATGAGCAGATCGCTAAAGCAATTTTAAAATATTCTGTAAATCCAGGACTTGATTTAGTTAACTTCGCGGAATTGATTTTATTTTCATTTATAACTGGAAACGCTGATATGCACCTGAAAAATTTCTCTTTAATTTACCAAAGAGATACGGGGCCTGTGTTTTCATCAGCTTATGATTTACTATCTACAGTCTTAGTAAATCCTAATGATGACGAAGACTTAGCTTTAACTCTTAGTGGCAAAAAGAAAAAAATTAATCGTGATGATTTTAATAAAGCTTTTAATACCATGGGCTTAGAAGAAAAACAGCAGAAAAATATTTTTAAGAAAATGGAGAAAGCTCTACCTAAATGGTGTGAATTTATAGAGCTGAGTTTTTTAAGTAGGGAGATAAAAGGTGCTTATGTAAAGCTGTTGGAGGAGAGGTTTGGGCGTTTGGGGTGAGGTATATTCTTTAACGAAGACTGGATTGAAGTATAGAATTAAACTTCTCCGCAAGCTCTTTATTACCAATGATTTGCACATGTGGTAATAGAGCTAAAAAATCTTTAATAATTCTGAATGGTGGTTTATTAATAGAGCCTTCATAAAGATCAAATTCCTTCCTAGACTCAATCTTCTCTAATTTATACATGTCAGCTTCAAAAAATTTAGTAAGTGGTGGAAATACCTTTAATTTTATTTTTACCGCTTTATGACATTTATCTGAGAATGGGTCTTTATCTTTAGGGTAGATTGTAATATATTTAAATTTCTCTAATTCTATAAGTCTATCTAGGCGATATTCACGCCAATCATAAGTGTAAGCATCTTTAGCTGGACGCTTGATAGAAAGATATATAAATTTATCCTGTATAAAAATTTCCTGAGGATAGCCTCTTACAGTACGGATTCTAGAATCAGATGGCTGTTTTATTTTAAATTCTATAGCACAGTTCTTGCTAATAGCTTTTTCAATAAGCTCTAAGCTAGAACTATTTAGTTTAGTGATTTTTTTTAGACCATCTATCCTTAAAGCTTTTAGAGATAGATTTAATGTCGTAGATAATTTCGTGATGCTTCTCTCTAAATTTTTATCCTCGACCAAACCATTATCTAAGCCGAATTTAATAAGTTTAATAATGCTAGCTATATTCTTAGAATCACACTCTAAATCAAGCCTAGTATTTTTTAAAATATATTCAGGCTCAGAAGCTTTATTTCTTTTAACTTCTATCTTAAAGCCTTTTTCACGTAGATCTCTAAGATCTCTATTTCTAGTCGCTGATGAAATTAAAGAATTTAAAGATAATTTTTCTGTAACTAATTCATCTAAAATTTTTACTGTCTTAGGACCTTCTGTAAGAGCTTCTATAATAGCCTTTTGGCGAATTTCTTTATTAATAGACATAAATTATCACTCATTCTATCAATAAATGATATAGATAGTTTTATCTAAAAGTGTACAATATCTAAAAAGTTAGATAGTTTTATACTAGCTTAGATAAGAAGAGATTAATGAATAACGCTAAAGAGTCTAATCACGAAAATAAAGCTAAGGAAATAGCGACAGTAGCTTTAGGCTGTCTTTTACATGATATCGGAAAGCCTATTCAGAGAGGAGATAATGCTCCTTTTAATAAAAATCATTCTAGATTTGGTAAAGATTTTATTGATGAGCTAGCTAAAGAAAGGCATTTATCTGATAACTTAAAAACTTTTTATTGGAAAGCTATTCTAGATTCTATTCGCTACCATCACGCTAAAAAAATGGAGGGTCCATATAATGCAGAAGCTTATTTCGCTTATATAGCCTGTGAAGCTGATAATTTAGCTTCTGCACATGATAGAAAGACCGCTCCTTTCTTATATGACTTAGAAGATAATCGTCTCGATGAGTGTGATGACGCAGTAAAATCTAAGTGGGATAGCGAAAGACGTTTAGAGAGTATTTTTACTTATTTTACTAAGCTTACTCAGGGAAATGACGAAAAGAAACTTAAAGAGGAGGATGGTAAATCTTTTTATGATCTATGGCTGAAAAAGAATAATACTAAAGATGAACAGAATGAAAACTCTCTAAATCCCTATCCCTATCCTACTGATAAAAAGCATCTTCAGACTAATGTAAAGAAACAGTATGAGAGTATTAGAGACAAGCTTCGCAAGCTTGCAGAATACTTAATTGAGAAAAAAGATTTTGGAATAGAAGATTTAAATAAAGTTTCATATCACTTAGAAGAATTATTTCAATTCGTCCCTCCAGATACTTATACTGGGCATACTAACGATGTTTCGCTATATGAACATCTTAAGCTTACTGCTGCTATAGGCTCGTGTATGTTCTCATATATTTATGATATTCATCCCGAGTGGCTTAAGGATTATACTGCTAATCAGAAAGATGGGAATCCGTGGAATGCTTTATATAAAAAAGAGTTCAGAAATGAGAAAGCCTATGTCTTATTTAAAGCAGATATTTCGGGGATTCAGGAGTTTATTTATAATATCTCATCTAAGCAGGCTCTAAAAGGTTTACGTGGACGTAGCTTTTATTTAGAGCTGCTCTGCCAGCAGATCGCAGATGAAATTCTTAAAGTATTTAGTTTAGGTAGAGTGAATCAGATTTATTTAGGTGGTGGTGGTTTTTCACTTTTACTACCTAATAGTAAAAATTTAGAGACTGATTTAAATAAAATCGAAGAAAATTTAAATAAGTGGCTTCTAGAGAAGCATGATGCTAAGTTATCTATTGCATTTGGTTATACGTTTCTTTCTGGAAATGAAATTCGTATGGATAGTGAAGGTGCCGAACCTAGAAAACCTCACTATCTAAATACTGCATGGGAAGAGATTTCTAAAATGATAGGTGAGAAAAAGCTTAGTAAATTTAAAAATAATTTAAATGAAATTTTTAGCTTTAGTAAAAAGAATCATGAAGAGTGCAAATCCTGTCATAAAGAGACCAGTCATATTGAACCTTATAATTTTAGTTAATATATGTCATGAATGTAAGTCTTTGATTAGGTATGGAGAAATTCATGCTGAAGCAGAGAAGAGATTTTTGCGTTTTATTGATAGTGATGATGGTCTATTTCCATCTATCGGTTTGGATTTAAAAATAAATTCAAAAGCTTTAGACACCGTAGAGGAGAAAGGGCTTAAGGAAAATATCGATAGTGTTTTCGTGATCCATGACTCTCATAAAGAAATATTTCCTAAGATTCATGCTTCTGTGTCTATCGCTAAGAAAGAAAATGGCGAAACAGCGTGCTTTACTGATCTGGCTGCTGAAGCGAAAGGGGTAAAAAGAATAGGAGTCCTGAGAGCAGATATAGATAATTTAGGTAAGATTTTTAAATCTGACTCTGGGTTTGGTTTTCAGCCTAAATATAAAAGCCTCTCTCGTGATAAATCACTGAGCCGAAATTTAGCTAAATTTTTTACGCATTATTTGGATGATATTTTAAAGGATTCTGAATTCGAAGACTGCATTACTGTAGTTTACGCTGGTGGTGATGATCTCTTTCTAGTCGGTGCTTGGGATAAGGTTATACAAGCCGCTTTTAAAATAAATGAAAAATTTAGAGAATATACTTTAGGTGCGGTTTCTTTATCTGCTGGTATATCGATTCATAATCCTAAATTCCCTTTATATAGAATGGCAGAAGCTGCTGGCTTAGCGGAGTCTGTAGCTAAAAGTGCTTGTAAAGATACTGATGGTAAAGCTTTAAAAAATTCTTTATGTATATTTTTTGATGATGGAGTTTTTAGAAAAGACTCTCCATCTCATGTTTTCTTATGGGAAGATTGGAAAGACATTCAGGATGAGATGAAGCTGCTAGAATCTTTTAAACTATCTTCTGCATATATCTATCAAATTTTGATATACGTTAGGGAGTTAATTGCCAAGAGGCGTTCCTATCATTTTCCTAGGTTAATTTATGCTACTGCTCGAATGGAAGAGGAAAATGAAACTCTTAAAGATTGGCGTAAAGAGTACGATGATTTAAGAGATGAAGAAAAAAGTAAAAGTAGATGGATGAAGACTTGGGTGAAGTTTAGAGATGGATTGTTTGAGTGTTTTGAGAAACAAGAATCTGAGCAGAGCAAGGCTTTACTAAGATTAAGAAAATTAGAGACGGCTTTAAATTATTTACTTTTATTAGGAAGGGAATCAGAGAGAGGAGAATATAATGCAATATGATTTTGATAAAAATAAAACGCCAAAACTAAATCAGGATAGACCTTATCAAGGAAATAGTTCCTACAAAGAGTTTAACTTACGCTTAGATGAAGCCGTGAGAGAAGGAGATGCATCAGAGATAATTGCGGTAGCTAAAGAAATTGCTAAAGATTTAGCTAACCCACCTCGCCCTGCCCGTCCGGTCGAAGCATCCCAGATGCGTAAATTCTTAGATGAAATTGTTAAAATTCATCAGCAGATAAATTTAGAGATTCCTAAAGATCAGCCATTGAGAGATGGTAACAATCTTAGAAATAAGCTAGCTATCTTAAGACCTAGATTTGCCTATACAGTAACTCGAAAAAATAATGATAAGTTAAAAACCTTTTATCTAGAAGTATTAGACAAGTGGCTAGAGAGAGTTCCTACATTTAAACAGATAGATCTAGAATATTTACATTTATTTGTAGAATCGCTAATTGCCTATCATAAAGTAAATGCAAAACCATAAGGAGAGAATTATGTCAGAGAATAAAAAAGGGAAAATCGTAATATTAGGTGTAATTGAGTTATTAACTGGATTACATATTGGTAGTGGTGGACAAGGTGGTATAGGTTTAGTTGATAGTCCTGTAATTCACAATCCCTTAAATAATGAGCCATATATACCAGGATCTTCGCTAAAGGGGCGTTTGAGAGATTCTTTGAGTAAAATGAATCCTTTTTTTGGTGATAAAGATGAGCATCCTAAAGTTTTAAATCTTTTTGGAACGGCTCCTTTGAATGATAAGAAAAAAGAAAAATATGCAAACGAAAAACCACAATTGCGTGAACGCTGCACTTCTTTAGTCTATGTACGAGATGCACATTTAACTATGGGGCAGGATAAAACTAATATCTGCGAAATTAAATATGAAAATACAATAGATAAACTCACTGGAACTACACGTAAAGGTGGCTTACGCCAAATCGAAAGAGTAGTAGCAGGTACTAGATTTGATTTTGAAGTGGTCTACTGTATAGAAGATTCTTATAAAGAGGATCTTGCAAATCTAGAAGCCTGTTTTAAATTTTTAGAGGATGAATATCTAGGTGCCAGTGGCTCTCGTGGTTATGGGAAAGTGAAATTTCACTTTAAAGAAATAGCTTTTAGATCGCTGGACTACTATAAAGCTAAGTCTAATAATGAACTGAAAATCTCTACTGAAGATGGTTTAAGCCCTTGGGCAGATAAAGCCTCAGATCTAATAGAGGGAAATAAGTCAAATTAAATCATGAAGACTTTTAAAATTAGCATAGATTTTAAAACACTGCCGAGGTTTGGTAAAGCTGGCTTAGATGATCAAGACGTAAGAGATCATTTAGGTGCGGATCAGTTTTTCAGTGCCTTATCTCTAGCTTGGATAGAGCTTTTTGGACTAGCTGATTATGAGAATACTGCTTTGAAACCTTTTTTAGAGGCTGAAAGTTTAGAAAAATTACCGTGGTTACACTCTAGCTTTTTCCCTGAAATCAATGGTGAGCTATATCTACCAGCTCCTTTAATAAAGCTTTCTAATATTGGCAAGAAGGAAAGGCAGCCATGGATACGCTTTAAAGCTATTGAGAAATTACGGAAAGGGGAGAGCTTAGAGAAAGATGACTACGCTTCTGCGATACGAGATTATAGCTATGAGGCGGTTAATTTAAATAATTTCACGAAAGATCCGCAGCCTTATATCACTGCCGTTCTAGGTCCTAATCTTAGTACTTTAGATACTGAAAAGAAAAGTACTGATATAGCTTTAACTTTAAGTGCTTTCCTAGATCTCGCTGATGATAAGGCTTTAGAGAAAATAAAGCAAGTCTGTAAATTCTTAGAAGATGAAGGACTCGGTGCTAATCGTAGTTCTGGCTACGGACAGATAAAAAAAATTAAAATTAATGAGCATGAAAATCTAAATAGCTTAGAAAATCCAAATCGCTGGATTAGCCTCTCTGATTATATTCCTCATGATACTGGTGCCGTAAGTGAGATAGATAAGATTAAAAATGGTACAGAATCTGCTTATAAACTAATCTCTAAATCTGGCTGGGTTTATAGGTCTTCTGCCTCAGCCTCCGACAAGCGTAAACAAAAAATTTATATGATGGCATCTGGTAGTTCTTTTAATTTTAAGCCAATCGGTAAATTAGTCAATGTCGGTGATGATAAGCATCCTAGTTATCGTTATGGTTTAGCTTATAGCCTAGGACTAAGAATTAATTAATATGGAGTTAAATACTTTATGAATGGATATCATAAAAAATATACACTACACTGTGAAGCCTTGTCCCCAATTCATATTGGTTCAGGTGAAGCACTTTCTCGCTGGGAGTATGTGGTAATTAATAATGAATTGTATTATGTAACTGATAAATTTTGGGAGCTCTTACTTATTACTGACTCTGGAGCCTTTGATAAATTAGTGAGTCGCATAAATCAATCTAATTCAGCTAGTTTGACCGAAGAATTTGACAGACTACCTAATAAAGCAGGACTGAAGCAGACTTTAAAGAAAAGTGAAATGGAGTTCAGACCACTATTAGATAAAAACAGAAAGCCGATTATTCGTAATATTAATCGTTTTGCAGGAACTCCGAATTATTATATCCCAGGATCTTCTCTGAAAGGAGCTTTTAGGGGGGCATATGAGGTAATGAAAGTAGATGCTGAACACTTTCAAACTAAAGAAGAAAATTTCTTGGATTCCGAAGAGAAAAGGAAGTTTTTTTATAATGAGCTAAAAGGAATATTTGCTGAATTTTCCCAAGTAAGTTCATCTATTTCTAAAAGCTTTCAAAATATCCGTATTGCAGATATTACTATTTCTCAAAGTGATTTAACTATACTACCAATTAGTTTTAATGAAAATAAAAAAGACACGATAGAATTTCATGAGTGCATTAAAAAAGGTATGGAATTTAAGGTCGAAATTATTGATACTAGTACTGATAAGTTTTGGTCTAATGTTAAAAAAGAATTTACTCTATTCTATAAAGTAAATTTTCTTAAGTTAAAACAACGGTCTTTAAATAAAGATTTAGAAGAGTTTTACACAGGTATAGATTCTCTAATGAAAGAGAATCCTTCAAGTTCTCTCTTTAGGTGTGGATTTGGCTCAGGACAGTTATGTAATAGTGCATTGAGTCCATGGACTAGATTTAGTTCTGATACTACACTGTTTTGGCAAGGAATAGCTGCAAATCTTTTAAAGAAAGGGGAATTAGGTGCTAATGATATACAATATCCAAGTTCACCAAAGAAAGAGCTTCATGAACATACACCACTTGGCTGGATTAAAATCAATAAAATGACAGAATCCATTAATCAATGATCACCAAATACAAAGCCTATTTCAAATCAGAAACCAAGCTGCCACCTTATCTAGGAGCGGTTTTTCAATCTATTCTTTTAGAAAATATTAATTTAGACTTAGCTAGCGAACTGCATAGCGGCGAGCATAGTTTAAGACCTTATCATAGTGTGGTATATTTAGTTCCGCTACACGCTCAAAATGAATATGTATGGGAGTTAGTTGCTCTCAATGAAACTCTCGCCGAATCCTTTCAGACTAAGCTTTCCTCTTTATTCACAGATCATTATTTGAAAAGCTTTGATACTAAAATAAAATATCTAGGCAAATATGAGTCTGAGAGTACTTCGTATAACGAGCTTTTTAAAAAATTCTATTCCTGTGACTTTAAGGAAAATGATAGAGTTAGCATTAAGTTTTTAACTCCGACTAGTATTAAAACGGATGGACGCTATCTACACTATCCTAGAGAGGATTTAATACTTTTCAGTCTTTTAAAAAAATGGGATAGTTTTTCAGATGAGCTTAAGTTATTTGATATGGACTTATACCAGACTATCTCTAATTCGCTTCACATTAGCTCGATTAGTCATTTAAAGAGCCAATTCATGAATATAGATAAAGGAAAAGTCAGTGGTTTTATTGGCCATGTGAATTTTAAAATTAAAGCTCAAACTAGGCAGATTAACCAATTAATCAACCTGCTTTTGGAATTTGCTAACTACTCTGGGATTGGTATTAAAACTGCTATCGGCATGGGGAGAGTTTTTACCAGTAGGAAATTAGCTACTAATCTGGAAAATACCTAAGCAGAGCAGGCTAAAGAATCTTCATCGGGATGGCTTTTCATGATATTAGCTATAAGTTTAGGTTTTTTAAAAATACATGAAATGTAAGAGACTACGGCTTGGTCTGGTGAATGTGCCCCTTGTTCCCATTTTTTTAGTGTATCTAGATTGAAACCATAAGTTTTAGCAAATTGAGACTGGCTTAGTCCCAGTGATTTTCTAATTGATTTAATATCAAGACCTTTTCTATAGATGGTCATGGATTTTGGGTCTTCAATGGCTTCTTTTACAGCTTCTACTAATTCTTCTCCCATTGTTTTTTCTCTTTTTTTTGTTTTCATTCTAAGTCCTCCATTATTTTCTTGACTAAACTTGGTATATCTCGATTTAATTCATTTCTTTCTGCTTCACTTATGTTTTCAATATTTGATTTGGAATATGCACTTAGGAGTAGTATGAGAGCACCTTTTACATAGTAGTATAGTATTCTTAATCCACTGCTTTTACCTTTGTTATTTTTTGGATTAGCCCACCTTAGTTTTCTTACTCCACCTGTTCCTTGAATAATATCTCCAGCTTCTGGATCTAGTTGTAGATAATTAATTAAATCAGCCAAGTCTTGCTCATGTAATAGCTTCTTGACAGTTTTTTTAAACTTATTTGTTAGTATTACAGCTTCCATTCCTATAGCCAATTCTACCATAGCTAAATTAACTAGAGGTTAATTCAACTACTTGAGGGATTAACTAGCAAAAACCAAAAATACTTTTTAAAATAAAATTATTTAGTAATTTATAGAAACCTATCCCAGATTCGAGTTTAAAGGTATTTTTTACTGTATCTAATAATTGACTTTCTAAATAACTAGAATCTATACGAGTAAAATCATGTGCCAGCTTATTACGTAACTTATTGAAATTTTTATACTCTTCTATCTCTATAGATAAAAATCCTTCATCATTATATTTCTTTACAAATCTTTTAAAGTCTTCTCCCAGTGAAAGAATTTTTTCATCTTTACTAAGTTTAATTTCATTTTCAAGCTTATTCTCTTTTAGCGAGCTAATTAGATCATTTTTTCTAAGTCTTTCAAATAAAATTAAGAACCCTAGAACAAACTCTTTGGATAAAGCTTTCTTACGAAAGATTAAAATATTTTCATAGGTTAAAGGTATTTTAGCCTCATTTGGCTTATCAATAAGTTTTTTAAAAAAGCTTTTGATCTCAGACCCTTCGTCTAAATATTTACCTTGTAAAAGATCGTAATAGAAAGATTGATTATTATCAGTCTCATTTTTTGATTTAGGTAATTGAAAACCTATTAACTCTATCGCAATCATTAAAAGCTTTTTATGATTTTCAAGTATTTTCTTTGGGATATTTAAAGTATCTAAACTATTAGCATGTTGAAGGATTTGATTCAAAATCTCTAATCCTGCTGAATATTCATAGGATTTAATTAGGTATCTGAAACTCTCTAATAGACCATAAAATTTTTGTTCAGTGAGTTCATTACTTACATTATTAATGCTTTGTGCTATTTCTGATTTGAGTTTCGTGTCATGAAATAAAGCTTCTGTGATTTTTTTTGGTATAAATAATTCTATTTTCAATGGTGCTGGTGAAGACTTCTCGCTTGTTTGCTTTTTAGTGATAATCTCGTAATTATCTTCTAAAAATAAACGAGGAAAAATCTCTAAAGCATTTTTGAGCTGTGGTGTTCCTGCTGTTTTAGAGAAGATATAAGTTAAATTAGCATCAAAAGTATTTTGGAATTGATTTAGACTCTTTTTAAGCTCCTTAACTACTTTGGCTAGAACCTTTTGGTAATCGTATTCCTCGTTATCACTCTTACCACTTAAATTTATCTCTATGTGCTCGGGCTTTATTCTACTTTGAGACTCATAAATTTCATGAATACTCTGTTTAAATAACTCTAGTCTATTTTCTTTGATAATCTTTTCTGTAGTAAACAAAACTAGGTATTCTGGCAAATACTTTGCTATGAGGCTTAGGCTGGGTCCGACTTCTGGATTACCTGAATTAATCTTCTCGTCTGATGCGTAAGGGTCATTATTACCAATCCCCATGATTAAGACATAGTTCTTTGTCATATGGATATATTAACCTTAAACGAGATGGGAATCCCAGAGAATAGGTCAAGTTTGTCTTTTTGGACGAATCCCTCTCATAAAATCACATAATCCTCATCTGGAGACACCCCTATCCTTCCGTAAGTCCAAACAAGTGGGCTGTGACTGATTTTATAAATCCTAAGCAGATCTATCCCTGGATCTATAAGCTCTTTAAGTGCAGCCTTCATTTCCTCTAGCTGTGTATTAGTGACATAGCACTCAAAAGCACTCCGCTGCACCCATTCTCCGTAACCTTCCATGCATTTATGTAAACGATAACGCTTTCGATTATCGCTAATATCGTAAATTACTACTACGAAATATGATTTCATTCTTCTCTTTTCTGGATCAATAAAGTCTTCGTGTACCATTAACGAATTAGTATAGGTCTATAAATTTCAGGATCAGCACTCTCTAAGGCTTTCACTAAGCTGCCTACTTGAAGGGTGATAGACTCTCTGAAAGACATAGGATAATCGACGAAATCTAGGTAAGAATTAAGTTTCCTTATTCTTTGCTCGAAATGCTCTATAAAATTTTTAGAAGCTTCCTGTCTAAGGTAAACGCCACCAGTCTCTATATCTGGATCTAAGAAATCATCGATTTTAATCACTTTATGGCTAATCAATGAGATAGCAAGCGAGTCACATAAAAGAGCACGCCACTCTTCCATTAAATCGCTAACCAGTCCAGGATGTCCCCTCCTAGGCTTATGAAAAAAGCCTCTATATGGATGTAAATATTTTAATGAGACAGCAGTATAAATCTCATACATTAATAGCGTATAAGCGAAGCTTAATAATGAATTGAAAGGATCTCTAGGAGGCTGTTTATTACGATGGGTAAAACTAAATTCTTCTGGTACTATTTGTTTTAGTCCATCAAAGTATATTTTAGATGCTCTACCTTCGTATCCCATGAGGGATTCCGCATCTTTGACTTGATTGTTTTTAATCGTATCTGCGATATTTTTTAATTCATTTAATGCGGAATTTAAATCTATTTTTCGCTCTCTTGCCCATCTGGAAAGCATTACACGTGAGTTACGAATTTTAGCATAAATCCATTTTTTAGAAATTTCAAAAGAAAATTCTTTATCGTCAGCTAAATAAAATTGGGTTATTTGCCTTTCTATATTCACTGCCCGAGTAGGTTCTAAGCGTCCATAAAATTTACCTTTATTAGAAAGCCAAGTTAAAGTGATATCTCTTTCTAAAAGCTCAACAGCAAGCTGGCTTGAGAGATTAGCTGAATTTATCATGACTATAGAGTCTATTTTTTCAATAGGAAAATCTTTAATTGCAGCTTCTTTACTTTTACTGATAACCAGTTTATTACCAGCTTTACTAAGTATTGCTCCAGGTTCAGTGACATAAATGCTGGTCATAGGACTAATTAAAAATCTCCATCAGCTACCTGAAAACAGCATAAATTATGGCTTCGCCACATTTTAACTACAGAATCTCTATCATCAAAAACTAACTTAACTGAATAATACGGGGCTATTTTATTAAGATAAATTTCTTCTTTAATAATAAAATCACTGCGGTAATCTTCATTTTCTCTCATGAATAGTGGGAACTTATCATCTTTCAAAAATAGACACTTATCGAATAGCCATTCTTTCGTATCCTCCAAACAAATATCACTCCGACCACTTACAAAAATGGCTTCTGTATCTGGATTATAGTTTAGATATGCAGCTATAACATCATGCACTATCTGATTCAGAGAGTCTTCTGAGACTTTATTAAAGTCATATGGATGCCTAGAACCTTTTAAAGCCAAGGTTCCATCTATATCAATTAATATACAAAAAGGTTTCATAAATATCTAAATGAGGGAAAACATTTTCCTGAAGATGAATTCCTGTATTTTATCGTAGATAGAGTCGTTAATACAGATACTGGGGTAAGTACTTTTCACTAAAGGAACTAATGTCTCCAAAGCTGTTAATTCTTTTTTACTGATGGTACAAAAATCATGAGCTAAAGTATCTCTCAAACTCTTAAGAGCTTTATAAGCTGACAATTTACTTCCATCTGATGCCAAAGCTCTATAGAATTCATAAGTATCTGTCTTAACTTGATGAATCTCATATAAATAATGAGCAGCAGCTTCTAAGACTGGTAGAGTAAGCGAACGTATAGGTTCACTTGGGCTCAGCTTAGCCGCTGATGCTTTAGGAATCTCAATACACTCATCTCTATTAATAAAATCATAAAAATAAGCATGAAACTCTTTACTCAGACTCTCTTCTCTGATATTTTCTTTATCATTAAGCTCAAATAGAGTATATTCTAAGCTCCACTGCTTTATATTTTCTTTTCTAAGTCTTTCCAAGAGTATACAGAAGCTTAAAAGCTGCTCTTTATATAAAGATTTTTTTCTGAAAATTTCAAAATTCAGGTAAGCTAGTTCGGATCTAGCTTTAGAGTCATTCATTTCATATCTCTCAAAGAAAGGCTGAATTTCAGGACTCTTTAAGGCTCTTGCTGATTCCTTTCCAGTTCCTAAATCAAAAGCTAATAATGCTCTTGCTAATTTAAGTGCTTTATATACCGCTTTCATAGTGCTTTGGTCATATATATCGTTTAACCAGTTTTTATCAGCTTCTGCTTTAGATCCGAGTTTTAGATAAGGAAATATATTTTCAATGGTAGTAATAGCAGCATTGTATTCATGTTCTTTTATCAATTCTTTTACAGTTTGCAATTTACTAAATATTGACTGGGAGCTGAATTCATTGCTTGTAATAATTGAATCATTTACACTTTCTTTAAGTAAATAACTCTCATCTGCAATGTCACTGAAAATCTCTTGAATAGAGAAGCGAGCTGGATCTAGCACCGAAAGTCCCTTCCCTGAATCACTTTTAGTAATGATCTCGAAATTATAATTCTCCATATATAAATTAGGAAAAATCTCTAAAGCTATTTTATACTGAGGCGTACCAGAGGTTTTAGAAAAGATGAAGTGACTATCTTTAGGAAATTTAGCAAGTCTATATCTCAATTCATTAGTAGTTTTCTTTAGGGTTTCTTGATAATCAAAAGTTTCGGCATCTTCAGAAATTCTAATAATCTCATAACTGGGAGCTGAAAGATTTCTTTCTGAATATAGTTCATTAATAGTTTTTTCTAAAATGAATAAACGATTTTCTGTCTCAATATCTTTACTTACAAAAAAAATAAAATGGCTAGGTAAAAACTTTAAAGTGAGACTTAGGCTAGGACCAGTTTTGCAGCCATCTTTATTAAGAGAATATGGATCGCTTTTCCCAATACACGCAATCAAAATAGTGTAATTTATATTCATAAAAGTAAATTATAAACGAGTAAACAACTTAATTTATATCAAAAAATGATATAGTAGCTTGCTCTTGAGCGATTAAAATATTTACTAGAGATGGTTTATAAGCAGTTTATGTTTTTTATAGAAGATTTTTTTTATTTTTGCGAGGCATATAGGGTTTCTTATGAAATGCTAGAATCATCACAAAGTGCCACGATACTTTGTTTAATAGTATTTGAGGTTTGCCGTAAACTGAAAATTGAATATTATTCTTTTGAATTTTTATACTCCCTCGCAAAGGATGTGTATAGTATAATCTCAGTATGGTTTTTATAGTTTGCTATTAAA
>RFQS01000151.1 GCA_009924885.1 Pseudomonadota bacterium
TTATGCCCAGTTTTGAAATATTTTAAACGTGTTGAGAAAAATATTTTAAATAAATAAGAATATAATAAGTATATGGCTAAAATTAAAGCTCTTCAAAAAGTCGGAACTAGTCGTGGAATTGTTATAGATAAAACGATTCTTCAACTCTTAGATTTAGACCATGACTCAGCCGCTGTTGAGCTGGAAATCACTCCAGAAGGATTACTCTTAAAACCAGCACGAATTGAACAAGTTTATAAGCGAGTCTCTGAGAAGTATAGGAAGTCACTTGATAAGCTTGGGAAATGAGTTTTTATTTTCTTACACTTGAAGAAGTTCTTTATATTCATGAAGCTGAAATGTCTTGTTCTAAGCATGATTCAGGAATACGGGATATCAATTTATTAAAATCTGCGATAGCAAGACTCCCCATCCATACTCTTTATTTTCTTGATTTTCAATGTTTGCTTCACCAGTAGTGCGATCAACAATGATTATCTTCTATGGCAGTGTATAGTGCCTTGACTCTAACTTACTGGCAAGTTGGCAAGCGTATCAATCAAGAAGTGCTTCATGGAGAACGGGCTGAATATGGCAAGCGAGTTGTGGAATTGCTAGCAAATGAGCTTGTTTTACTTTATGGAAAAAGCTTTGCCGCTAGAAATCTTAGGCGTATGATGCAATTTTCAGAGGTTTTTCCCGATTTTGAGATTTTGTCACCACTGGTGTCACAATTGATTTGGACACACGGAGACTAATTAATACTTACTTATGTATGTTAAAATTGCCCTTGTGAAAAGAGTTTTTGTTAGCTTTGCCACCTGAAAATCTGAAAGAAGGTGAATCTATGAGTAAAAGAATAGACAAATTTGATTCAGAAAATAATCCATCTGAGATTTTGATTTATACCTCAAAAGATGGAAAAACAAAAATTGAAGTTAAATTTATAAATGAAACTGTCTGGCTAACTCAAAAATTAATGGTTGAGCTTTTTCAAACGACAAAACAAAATATAAGCTTACATATAAAAAATATCTTTGAAGAAGGTGAACTAGAGGAAAATTCAGTTGTAAAGGAATACTTGACAACTGCCGATGATGGTAAAAACTACAGGACAAATTTCTATAACCTAGATGTTATTATCTCTGTCGGTTATCGAGTAAAATCTCTCAGGGGTACACAGTTTAGACAATGGGCAACACAAAGACTTAAAGAGTATTTAGTAAAGGGATTTGTGCTTAATGATGAGCGATTGAAAGAACCTAATGGAGTAGATTATTTCGATGAACTGCTAGAGCGTATTAGAGATATTAGAACCTCAGAAAAGCGTTTCTACCAGAAGATTAAAGACATTTACGCTACCAGTATAGATTATGATACACAAGCAGAAATAACTTCTGAATTTTATCAGACAGTACAAAATAAATTACATTGGGCTATTCACGGAAAAACAGCAGCAGAGCTGATTAGAAAAAGGGTAGATTCTAATAAGCCTAATATGGGGTTAACTAGCTGGAAGGGTGAAAAAGTTAGAAAAGGTGATGTAATTATCGCTAAGAATTATTTAAACGAACAGGAGCTAAGCGATTTAAATCTAATTGTTGACCAGTATTTATCGTTTGCAGAACTTCAGGCAAGGCAAAGAAAACCGATGTACATGACTGATTGGGCTAATAAACTTGATGATTTTTTAAAACTGAACGATCGTGAAATTTTAAAAGGAGCTGGAAGGGTAAGCCGTAAATTAGCAGATGAAATTGCAGAGCTGGAGTATCAGAAGTTTGAAATTAGGCGAAGACAAATTGAAGATGCCGAGTCAGAGAGAGAGTTAGAAGAAGAAATTAAAAAACTTGAAACTAAAGTCAAAAAAAGAGACCTAGAATAAATCAATGTCATTACAAACACATCAGCAAGAGGCATTATGACAGAAGAGAATCCCAGAATGGGAGAGATAATCATCTATACTGCTCCCGATGGCACTGCACAGGCGGAAGTGCGAATGGAAGCGAATACACTTTGGCTGACAGAGCAACAGATTGCTACAGTTTTTGAGCGTAATAGAACGGTCATTGGACGACACATTAAGAACATCATTAAAACAGGAGAGCTAATAGAAGAAGGCTATGTGTATTTTTTGCACATTGCAAATTCTGATAAACTAGTCTCATATTTTAGTTTATAAACGAGTCTCTGAAAAGCATAGGAAATCACTTGATAAGCTTGGGAAATGAGTTTTTATTTTCTTAGCTTCAGAATTACGAGAAGTGCTCCCTAACTCCCTTCCAAAAAATCAACAATATCGACAATGCGGTAAAAGTAAGAGTTTGTTGCAACAGAATCTGAAACACCACTTAAATGGAACAACACAGCTACTTTTGCAAAGCCTTTTGGCGTCTTTAATCTTGATATCTTCTCCTGTATTTCAGTAATGATTTCGCTGTTAATTTCACGCCTTTTAAATTTAAATTCGCAGATGAATAAACTGTTTGTTCTCGTCTGTATGAGGTAATCGATCTGACAGCCTTGCTGAGTCGTCGTTGTCGTTTGCCTATAGGGACCGCTACGCACAATGTCTACAGGTGAAATGCCTAATTTTTGAAGCAATAGTGGTCTATTCTGTAACAGCAATGCCTCAAGCTGTAATCCCATATGCGTATCAAAACCTGGCATGGTCGAGAGTGGTACTTGATCAAATCCCTCTTCTGCAATAGCACAGACATTTGGTTCAATAAGCTTCAGGTAAAACCTCATATATGGATCTGAAATCCTGTACAGGCTTTGTTTTAAGGGCTTGGTTGTTTTAAACGACCATAGGGATTGCTTAATAACAAAACCAGCCACAATCAAATGCTCCATCATTTGGCTTAAAGTGCCGCTGTGAGCGAATTCTATGCTCTCCCTGATTTCGGATAAAGTTCTTGCCCCGTCTTTGAGGCTGTCCAAGATTTTCTTATATGTTGCGCCTTTGCCATTAAAGAGATCATGAAAAATACGATCGAATTCTGTTAAGAGTAATCCATTTTTTTCAAAAGCAAGCTGCTTGATATTATCATCAGCTGTTACTCTAGGATTGAATTGCTCTAAATACCAGGGCACCCCCCCAACAACACTAAGAACTTTATACGTATCATAATCAGAGAGCTGCATGCCGAGCGCTCGCAAAAACTCAGCACTTTCTGGAATAGATAACGGCTCTAAACTAATTGTGAGATTGATTCGCCCAAAAAATGCTGTGCTATTTAGAATGTTTTCCTCAATCCAAGTTGAAACTGATCCACAAAACACAAGCAACATATGCGTACTTTGCTTATCCCACCAAGCTTTGAGCTTAGGAATGAAGCTTGGATCTTTTGACCCCATCCATGAAATTTCATCCAACAGAATAATATCCCCTGGCTTTATATGAAGACTTAGATGCTCAAAGGCATCGCTCCAATTCTGGAAAGTCATAGGTGGGATTTTTAACATTAATGCTAATTGGCGTGCAAAATGGTCTCTTTGCTCTTGCGCAGAGATACTATTTTCTGGAGCCAGTCCTGCGAAACTCCAAAATCTTTGATGGCACTGCTTGCCAACTCCAATTTCTGCGTTTTTGGCAGCAGTGCCTCGCTGTCCGATTGCTTTAGCAAATTCCCGAATAAGCCTGCTTTTTCCAATTCTTCTTCGTCCTTTAATAACGACAAGGCTTGGCGTCTTCTTCTTATATAAAGCTTCTAGGCGTTTTAGCTCTGGCTTGCGGCCAATAAATGTAGAATCAGGCATGATATCCTTTTTATGCTCAAGATCCATTATATAATATCTTGAGCATTTTTATAAATCAATAAAAAATGCTCAAAAGAATGTTTTTAGCATCTTGAGCATATTTATGTTCCTTTGGGGTGGCTGCGATAGCGGGATGTAATGAGGAAAAAATTGAGACTAAACTCTGAACTTGTTGATAACATACATACTTAATTACCTAGCTGGATAATCAATCCGCCACTCGCTGAGGAATTAGAGGCTCTGCCAGAAGAATTTAAAAATGAGCAATATAGACTATACAAAATTCAAAGATTCACTAAAACGGCTAGAAGAAAGATATAAAGATTATCAAGTATCTTTAACTCGTAATGAACTCCTAGATTCAGATCGAGAGTCGATCAAAGAGTCTTGTATACAACGTTTTGAAGTTTGCTTTGATACAACATGGAAACATTTAAGAAAATATCTAATGGAAGATATAGGCTTAATAGACTTAGCAGCAGGACCCAATCCAATATTTAAAAATGCCTGCGCCTCAAAGGTTATAGACAGTGCTGAAGTATGGATTCAATTCAACATAAAAAGAGGAAATACTAGTCACGATTATTCTGGGGAAAAAGCAAATGACACTTTTGAGATAATTCCCAGTTTTATTGCAGAAGCAATAAATTTATATGAAACTATAAGTAAAGAGAAATGGCAATGAGTGAAACTGTTTCTAATAATATCGATGTTAAGCCCAATTATCTAGAAATAATGCGTAATGCTTTTGCAGAGTATCTTCCGCATAAAAAAGTTTGGGCATATGGTTCACGTGTTAAAGGCACTTCTAATCAGAGATCTGATCTTGATTGTGTTGTATTCAATGCGACAGATAGGGAAATTTATGAAGCGAAGGAATTTTTTGATAATAGTGAAATCCCCTTCATTATTCAATTACTCAACTGGGACAAGATACCTGAAGATTTTAAGGATAATATAAAGCAAAAATACTTTATTCTTCAAGAATAAATAATCGGACATATGAACAAACCATGGATAATCATTACATCAATCACTTTAACGCTTCTGCTTGGATATGCAGCACTAGGACCAGCTATGAGTAATGTCGAGCAGCCTAAGTATCAGGTTATTTCTGAACAGGGTAATATTCAAATCAGAGAATACAGCCCAAGTATTGTAGCGGAGGTTCAGGTTCAAGGTGAACGTGAAGAAGCAATCAGCCAAGGTTTTAGGCTTTTAGCTGATTATATTTTTGGTAATAACAGAGTAGAGCAAGATATAGCGATGACAGCACCTGTAACACAGCAAAGCGGTCAGAAGATAGCAATGACAGCCCCCGTAACACAGCGAAGCAGTCAGAAGATAGAAATGACAGCACCAGTCAAACAGCAAGGCTTGGATGGTACATGGAAAGTAAACTTCACTATGCCCTCGCAATATTCGATGAATACACTACCTAAGCCCAATAATGAAAAAGTTACACTGTATCAAGTTCCTAGTAGAAAATATGCCATCATTAAATTTTCTGGCATGGGTTCTAATAAGAATCTCGCCTTGCACGAAAAGGAATTACAGAAATATATATCAGAAAATAAAATTCAAACCCTATCGGAGCCAATATACGCATTCTATAACCCACCATGGACATTATCATTCTTGCGTCATAATGAAATCATGATTGAGATTAAGTGATGGCAGAGGGCGACGAAAACGTAGAAAATGGACTTGTGCAGCGCTTTCCTTTAGACTTTCAGAGTCATTTTATCTGTAAAAACTCTTTTATCAATAATTTCAAACTCTAATAACCTCTTTTCAGCAATTAAGGCTAGTTGAAGAGTTGCTTTATCTATCTCATCAGCGGGAAAATTCTCATAACGCCTTTTTAAGATTTCGTAATTCTCAAAGATTCTACAGAGAGCTGTCTCTAATAGATTTTGATTCCCCCCTAATGCAGAAGCTTGATAAATCTCACATTCCGCACCCTTCCATCGAAATCACCAGAAAGCTTTCTATGAATGGCTTTAAGGTCAGTTGATGGC
>RFQS01000152.1 GCA_009924885.1 Pseudomonadota bacterium
GGTATCAAAATTAAACAAAAACGAGCCGCTCTAAGCACTGATTACCTTGAAGCTGTTTTACAGCTTAATATTTAGTTCATCTTTCGTGGGTTTGCCGTGCAATTAGGCCATAGTTTATTAACTTGCCTCGGGATATGATCTAATCTAGTGAACTACGGAAGTTTATAAAAAGGATAACTCTAATATGAAATTAATATTAATGCAAGGGCTGCGTCTGTCAGCCCTCTTTCTTTTGTTTGTGGGGCTTGTTTCTGAAGCTAAATTGAAAATTAAATCAATTCCATCGCTATTTGTGGAAAAGACTGAGATTACTGTTTATGGTGATAATCTAGAATCTAACCAAAATCCATTTAAAGTTATTCTGGTAACGGCAGATGGCCAGTCTTTAGAGCTGGATTCACAGGTTAAGCCTTCAGGTTTAGCTGCAAGAATAAGCCTACCCAGTTTACCTGTAAATGCAAGTAAAACTTATAAAATCACTCTAAATATTAGTGGTGGTGATGTACCAGCAGGTAACCCAGAGCAGTTTGTTGGATTACTGTCTCAGGAGTTACGCGAAACAACGAATAGCAAGGAAATTCTCGACAGAATTTCTAACGATTCCCCATTTTTGTTGATAGATAGAGATATTTAATTCCGTTTGAGCGATTTTCAGAAGAACAAAAGCTCTCATGGAGCAGAAAGCTTTTCTCATATAGGATTTTTCAAGCCCACAAAGTTGCTTTAAGCCTCTGTGCATATCTTCTACAGCCCATCTTTTATTGCTTGAATAAAGTCTTTTAGCATCTATTCAATAATACCATGTAATTTTCAAGTAAGCTGTAATTTTACATGGTATTATTCAAGCATGCTTAGTACAAAACGTACACAAAAAGAAGTCGACAAAAAAACAGAAAATCGAGCTGTGCATCGATCTTTAAAACTGCCGACAAAAGCACATTTTTTCTTATTCGGTCCAAGACAAGTCGGCAAAAGTACTCTCATTAGAGATAATTTTTCTGAAAAAAAAACTATCTTTTATAACCTTTTAAAAGATAAAGAATACACTCGCTTAGTAGCTAACCTAGATTTATTTCGTGAGGAAGTTTTAGCTTTAAAGAAATCAATCACACACATAGTTATAGATGAGATACAGAGACTACCTGCTCTATTAAATGAAATTCATCACTTAATCGAAGAGGATAAAATCCCACAATACTTCATTCTCAGTGGCTCTAGTGCAAGGAAGCTCAAACGCGGGCAGGCAAATCTTTTAGGAGGGAGGGCTTGGACACGCCATCTATATCCTTTTACGCATCAGGAGTTAACAAAAGACTTTAATTTAAATAGAGCCTTGCGCTTTGGTACTCTGCCACCAGTATATTTAAGCGAAGATGATTCAGCAAAAGAGATCCTAGAGTCATATGTAGAAACCTATCTAACTGAAGAAATTAAAGCCGAGGCATTAGTAAGAAACATCGGCTCTTTCACACGTTTTTTAAAATTAGCTGCTAGTGAAAGTTCTAATATAATTAATTACTCAAACATCGCTAGAGAAACAGCTACGAGCAGCCAAAGCATTAAAGAATATTTTCAAATACTCGAAGATACTTTAATAGGCTATATCTTGCTGCCTTACAATAAATCAGATCGCAAACGATTAGGCAAACACCCTAAATTCTATTTATTCGACAATGGAATTAAAAACGCTCTAACTAAAGATTTAAATGATCCAGTCGAACCTAAGACTTCAGCTTATGGAATAGCTTTCGAGCATTTTATTATTAATGAAATTATTAGACTAAATAAATATCATAAAAAAAACATGGACTTCTCCTTTTATAGAAACTCAAATGGTGCAGAGGTAGATCTAATCATAGAAACAGAGAAGAAAAATATACTTGCGGTAGAAATTAAATCTAGCGAGAATCCTAATCAAGCTGAATTAAGAGGCTTATTTTCCTTTCAGGAATTAGAACCTAAAGCGAAATTAATCTGCCTATCGAGAGCAGAAAAAATGCGAATTGCAAATGGTATTCACTATTATCCTTGGAAACTCTTCTTTGAAGAGTTTTTCTAAAAATGTGACTGCTCGCCAAAATAAGCTCAACCATAATTTTCAAGACTATCTATAATGAACTTAGTGAGCTCTGTCTTTAAAAATCTTAAATACGACTTCCCAGCAGGCATAGCAGTATTTTTTGTCAGCATCCCCCTCTGTCTTGGCATAGCACATGCTTCTGGAGTACCTTTGCTTTCTGGCTTAATTTCAGGAATTATTGGGGGCTTAGTAGTAGGCTCCTTAAGTAAATCTCCTTTAAGCGTCAGCGGTCCTGCTGCTGGACTTGCGACTATTGCAGTGAGTAGTATTCAAGAACTGGGTTCCTATGAAGCTTTTCTACTCGCGGTTAGCTTCGCTGGAGTGTTTCAATTAATTTTAGGCTTCTTAAGAGCAGGGATTATCTCTAAATATATTCCTCACTGCGTAATAAACGGCATGCTTGCCGCTATCGGACTATTACTTATTTTCAAACAAATACCGCACTTAGTCGGCTACGACATAGAAGTAATGGGGGTAGAGGATAATACCTTAACTACGATATTTCACTCTTTTTCACATATTAATTTCGGCATATCTATCATAGGTCTCCTCTCGCTTTCCATACTCTTTCTTTGGGCTAAATATGCACCAGCTAAACTAAAAATACTGCCAGGTTCAGTCATAGTAGTTTTGTTCAGTACTTTAGCTGCCTACCTCTATAATCACTGGGGCTTCAACAGCTTTACTACAGATCATTTCGTAGATATACCAATTATCAACAGCTTATCTAGCTTTAGCGAAAATATAAGAATGCCAGATTGGGCTATGATAAATAACTCTAAAATTTATCTAGTCGCTCTAACCTTAGCCTTAGTAGCCTCACTTGAAACCCTTTTATCAATAGAAGCTGTAGATAAAATCGATCCGCTTAAACGCCATACCTCTTCTAGTAAAGAGCTTTTAGCTCAAGGCATAGGAAATATAGTCTCCGGCTGTACTGGTGGCTTGCCCATAACTTCAGTTATAGTGAGAAGCTCTGTAAATGTCTCAGCTGGCGGCCGCACTAAGACTGCGGCGATTTTACATGGACTTTTAATTTTATTAGGCCTAATATTTTTTGCAGGATTTCTGAATTACATTCCCTTAACGGGATTAGCAGCTGTATTAATTCACACTGGTTATAAACTAGTAAACCCAAAAACATTCTTAAAACAGTATAAACAAGGCTGGGACCAGTTTATTCCTAGCGCCATTACGGTGATTAGCATCTTACTTTCAGATTTACTTATAGGAGTAGCTATCGGGCTTACGGTTTCTGCCTTTTTCGTCGTGGCGAAAAGTTATGCATCCTCATCTTTTATAGTCGAAGATCACGGTCACAAGAAGATTATGATTCTAGGAGAGAGTATTCACTTTTTACATAAATATAAAATAGTCCGTTTTTTAAATAATTTCCCGAGTGAAAGTACACTAGAAATCGATGCGAGTAAAACGGTTTTCATCGACCATGACATAGAGGATGCTATTAATGATTTTAAAGAAATAGCTAAAGAAAAAAATATTACTGTAATCTACGGTGGCTTAGTAAACAAGATGCAGAACAGGAGAAGAATGATGAAAGATAATGAAAACGCTTATGAAAAACTTATAAAAAATAATAAAGACTGGGTCTCTGAAAAGCTTAAACTTGACCCTGAATATTTCGAAGCATTTTCTAAAGAGCAAACTCCTGAATATCTATTTATAGGTTGCTCCGACAGCCGCGTTCCCGCAGAGGATATAACTAAATGCAATCTAGGAGAAATGTTTGTTCATCGCAACGTCGCGAATCTAGTCATAAGTACTGATGTAAATATAATGTCAGTCTTGCAGTATGCAGTCGAGGTATTAAACGTAAAACATATAATACTCTGCGGACACTATGACTGCGGTGGCATTAAAGCTGCGATGACTAATAAAAACCTCGGCTTAATTAATCAGTGGTTACTAAAAATCAAAGATATCTATCGCTTACATCAAACTGAATTAGAGAGCATAACCGATGAAGACAAGAGATACAGGCGCTTAGTCGAGCTTAATGCTACAGAGCAGGCATATAATATTCTAAAAATTCCTTTCGTACAGAAACATAGGTCACTATACGGCATACCTGAAATTCATGCCTGGGCTTACGACCTACATACTGGTCTTATTAATGATCTTCATCTTGATGGTTCTATAATCAGCAAAGCTGATTCTATTTATTTTCAGTATTAAAACTCATCTTCCTCACCTTTGAGTTTTTTACAATTCTGAACCTTAAATTAAGCAACAATACAAAGATAAAAAGCTAATATTAAAGTGAATGTCTGAAAAGCAAAGCATCTCAATAATCGGCTCCACTGGCTCTATAGGTACCCAAGCTTTAAATATAATTCGCGAGCGCAAAGGTGAATTTACCGTCATCGCATTATCAGCTAAACAAAATCTCACAGTGCTTATAGAACAGATTAAAGAATTTAAACCTAAATATGTTCATATCGAAGATCTCAATGCTAGAGCTGTTTTAAAAGAAATTTTTCAAGATATAGAATTATTAAACTCCGCAGAAGAAGTCGCAGAGATAGATAATGTAGATATTTTCCTCAGTGCTATAGTCGGTATCGCTGGCTTAAAGGCTAACTTAAAAGCTCTAACTAAAGCGAAAAAAGTCGCTATCGCAAATAAAGAAACTTTAGTAGTCGCAGACCACTTAGTCACAGCGATTCAAGCTAAGCACCATGCAACCCTGATTCCGATAGACAGTGAGCATGCTGCGATACATCAGTGTTTACATGCTGGCATTGTTGCGAATCTTCAGGATCTGCATTTTTCTCATAAAAATTCACTAGTAAAAGAAATATTACTAACCTCTTCTGGAGGACCTTTCCGAAATAAAACCCGCGAAGAATTAGAAAAAGTCACTCTAAGAGAAGCCTTACAGCACCCGACTTGGAGCATGGGTAAAAAAATAACCATAGATTCTTCCACCTTGATGAACAAAGCACTCGAAGTAATCGAAGTACACGCTCTCTTTAAAATCCCCTATGAAAAAATAAAAGTAGTTATACACCCTCAGTCTATAGTGCATAGTGCTGTATCTTTTATAGATGGAAACATAATCGCCCAGCTCGGTTCTACTAATATGGAGATTCCTATTCAGTACGCCATCGACTATCCCTATCGTAAAAAACTAGCAGTAGAAGATACTTTTAATATATTTGGTCAAAGCTGGGATTTTATGGAGCCTAATTTTACCTGTTTCCCTTTACTTAGACTCGGCTATGAAGTAGGTAAACTCGGACATTCCTACCCCACTGTTTTTAACGCTGCAAATGAAGCAGCTGTCGAGTTATTTTTAAATGAAGAAATTAAATGGTCAGATATTGAAAAGCTTATCAGCACTGTGGTTACTAATCATAAAATCGTTCGGAATCCATCTTTAGACGAAATTTTAGAATTAGATAGGGAAGTTAAAATATCTACTAAATTTTTAGCAGGATTAGCACCCTGTGACGCTTTAATATAAAACTGAAATTCAATTTTAGGCATTAAGTGGATCACATTCCAAAATATCCTAGAATCTAGCCTGAAGTTAAATTAAGAAGAAAAAGCTCATTGTATATAGGTTTCAATAGCAAAAAGTAACCTAAAACAATGAGCAAATATAACC
>RFQS01000153.1 GCA_009924885.1 Pseudomonadota bacterium
ATTATTAAACTCTTTATTAATTAAATTAATAACATCATTTACAGATTTATTGTTTGAATTTTTTGGACCAAAATTAAAACTGTCGCTTGTTATTGCTTCTTTTTTATATAATTTCATTAACAATAAAAAACAATATAAGCCAAATGAATATAGTTTAAAAAAGAAAATAACTTTAGGAGTATTGGCTGCCACTGCGATTACTGGATTAGTTTTCCTAGCAATTAATGATAAAGGTATCGGACATAACCGTTATTACTTAAGTCCAGAAGACACAAAAGCTGATTCAATGACACAGCTATATGGATGTATTTACTCCCTAAGAGGTTGCTGTTCTTATCATGGAGGGATATTCGACGTTACTGGTAATAAAATTTTATGTCAAGATGGCACAATGAGTCCCTCTTGTAGATGCTTATAGATATTTTAAAGTAACGGACTATCCCAGAGATTTTGCAAAAAAGATTTATTCGGATCAAGCAGCTTATAACGCTTGGCGCGAAGATAGAAAATAAAGAACAAGCTAAATACAGTCAGCGAGAGCGTACCATAAACTAAACAAAATAAAAATCCAAAATTATTTAAATCTTCAATCATACCTACTCCTTCTTACCATAAGCTTCAAGGATATAAATTTACTGAAACTCTTGCTTTGCTTTAAGACGCTTCTCAAAATCCAAGAGTGTCTTATCAAGCATAAACATCAAGGCTCCAGCCAAAAGAGACAAAGTAAAAAATACAATCAAAGAAATCTGAAAAGGTGTAAGAACAATCATTGATTCAATCCTTTTACATTACAGGAGTACATATCCAATAATTTAACTGCAACAATTATACATTTAGCTCCTATACTGGTCAATAAAATATAAACCATAGCCAAATGACCGCAGTGTAATTTCCAGCGATGCCGAGCATGCGATACCAGTATCGTATGCGAGCAAGCGAAAATACAAGCTTCGCTTACTTAAGGTACATGAGAATCATGAGGACGACGAAAACGCAGAAATTGGAGTTCCGCAACAGTGCCTTAATCCAACTTCAAAACAGCCATAAACGCATCCTGCGGCAGCTCTACTGAACCCACATTCTTCATACGCTTTTTACCTTTCTTCTGTTTATCTAAAAGTTTTTTCTTACGAGAAATATCACCACCATAACACTTCGCAAGTACATCTTTACGGCGGGCTTTCACTGTCTGCCTTGCGATGATCTTACCACCTATTGCAGCCTGTATAGGGATCTCGAAAAGGTGCTGAGGGATTACTTCTTTAAGCTTACTTGCAAGCTTAGAACCCACATCATAGGCTTTATCACGGTGAACTATAGCAGAGAGTGCATCTACTTTTTCACCATTAAGTAAAATATCTAACTTCGATAAATAACTCTCACGATAATCAGTAAGCTCATAGTCCATAGTCGCATAGCCTTTAGACAGTGACTTCATCTGATCAAAGAAATCTGTAACTATCTCAGCAAGGGGTATGTGATACTCTAAATTCACACGACTAGTTTCACTCATCGCATTATGATGCTTCATATCGATAAAAACACCTCGTTTATCTTGGCATAATTCCATAATGGCTCCGACATATTCTTTCGGCAGCATAATTTTCACCTTCATAAAAGGCTCTTCGATTCTGTCTCTCTGAGTAGGTTCTGGAAGATTACTCGGGTTATCTACTACTACCATTTTACCCGTGGTTAAATAAACTTTATAAGAAACGCTAGGCGCAGTAATAATCAGGTTTAGATCATATTCACGCTCTAATCTTTCCTGAATAACCTCCATATGCAGCATCCCAAGGAAGCCACATCTAAACCCAGAACCCAGTGCATTAGAAGTCTCTGGCTCAAAAACTATAGAAGTATCATTTAGCTTAAGCCTAGATAAAGCTTCTTTTAAATCCGTGTATTCCACTGAATCAACTGGATACATACCACAGAACACCACTGGCATAGCGGCTTTATAACCAGGAATTGGTTGGTCTGCGGGGTGGTCCACCTGTGTAATCGTGTCACCAACGATGTTTTGAATTTCTTTTATTGAACAAGCTATGTAACCTACATCCCCAGCTCTGAGTTCCTCGACTTCTTTTTTGTTAGGCGTTCTATAACCGACTTCTATAACTTGATATTCTTTACCAGCCTGCATAAATCTAACATTTTCAAGCCTCTTAACTTTACCTTCAAGAATACGACAGTAAGCCACTATGCCAAGATAAGCATCATAATAACTATCAAAGACTAAGGCTTTTAAAGGCTTTTCCAGCTCTGATTTAGCTGGTGGAATACGTTCTATAATTGCATCTAAAAGCTTATCTATGTTATAACCTGTTTTAGCACTGATTTCTATAGCATCAGAACAGTCAAGACCGACTATATCTTCTACTTCTTTTTTTACTCTCTCCACCTCAGCACTAGGTAAATCCACCTTATTAATTACAGGGATAATTTCTAAATTATTTTCTAGAGCTAAATAGACATTAGCTAAAGTCTGTGCCTCCACGCCCTGTGTAGCATCTACTACGAGTAAAGCCCCTTCACAAGCAGCAAGCGACCGAGAAACTTCATAAGTAAAATCCACATGCCCTGGAGTATCGATTAAATTTAAAACATAGCCCTTATATTCCATACGAGCCATATTAAGCTTAATCGTAATACCACGTTCTCTTTCGATATCCATGCTATCTAAAAGCTGCTCTTTCATTTCGCGCTTAGTGATAGTCCCAGTAGCTTCTAGCAGCCTATCGGCTAAAGTTGACTTACCATGATCGATATGGGCAATTATTGAAAAAACTCGGGTTTTACTGTCTGACACTAGGATATGATTATAACAGTTATGTTCATACTGCATGGTTATCTTAATCACGGGAATTACGGTGACGAACTTTTAGCCGAGATTGTAGAGAGAAGACTTAAAAAACACTACCCTGAAACTCCATTCGTGAAGCTTTCTAGCAAGAATTCATTTGCTGAGCATTTTAAGCTTCTCAACAGTGGAGAATATTTAATCTGCCTAGGCGGCCTATTCCAAGATAAAACCAGCTTATTAACGCCTTTATATTATTTCTTAACTACTTTCTTAGCTCATTTAAAAGGCATGAAAATTTTATACCTCGCTCAAGGCATAGGCCCTTTAGAACACCCTATTGCTAAATGGTTATGTGAGAAAGCTTTTAAATTAGCTGATTTTGTGAGTGTCAGAGATAAATCCAGTGCAGAATTTTTAAAAGAAGCTGGTATTCGCCACTTCTACGGTGCAGATTTAGCATGGACTCTGTATTCTAATAGAAACCTTGTCCAGACACCAGAAGATTATGAAATCAGCCCAGAGATAAAAACTAAAATTGATTACTATCTTGGAAGCATCGAATCTCCAGTACCTATACTCTGCCTAAAAAAAGAAAAAGCCGAATATAGCGATGATTATATAGAAAGATTTTTAACTAGAGTTATAGAAGAGACTCTTCCAGACCCTAATTCACCTATCATCATTCTAGAAATGCAGGATTCCGATGCCCGCTTACACCGTAAAGCCATGGAGTTAATCCGTAAATATCGCATGGCTAATAATGTAATTACTGAGCTTAAGGATGTATACCTTAAGGCTAGTGAGTTTTCACCAAATGAATTGCTTTATTGTTTAAATAAATATGGTTCTTCCATTACAGCGATGAGACTTCATGCACTAATCCTAGGTCATATCGCAGGGCTTAAATGCACGGCTATAGCCGTAGAACCTAAAATAAATGACTTTGTACAGCAGATAGATATTTATAATCTAGAAACCTTAAAAGATCGTGCTGAAAAGCATTATGACAAGGTACTATTCTTAAGCTTTTAATTTTTTACCTGAAGGTCTTTTTCTTAACCTTGTAAACGAATAGAAGAACTTCTGCTACGGCTTTATAAAGCTCTGGTGGTATCTCTTGGTTAAGTCTTACTAGCCTGAATAAAGCTCTAGATAAAGGAATATTCGTAATAATCGGAATATTATAAGCTTCTGCAATTTCTATAATCTGCTGGGCGATTATCTCAGAACCCTTCGCTAAAATTATCGGAGCCTTGCTCATCTGATCATCATATTTAACCGCTAAAGCTACGTGTTCTGGATTTTTAACGACGAAATCTGCTTCAGGTACTTTCTGTAAGCCGCTTCCACCACCACCTTGAGAAATTTCTCGCTGTTTCTGCCTACGCTTAGATTTAATTAAAGGATCACCCTCGGTACTCTTATATTCGTCCTTCATCTCTTTGAAGCTCATCTTCTGATCTTTCATAAACTTCCATTTTTGAAATAAAAAATCAACAATAGATACCGCGAAAAGCAAAATAGTACTTTTCCAAAAGAAATCCCAGAGTACATTTGCAACAGATATAAAACCCGCGAGCTTATTAGAAGCATCTATATTACCAAGTATCGCTGGCAAATGCTCTTGGACAGTAAGGAATGCAATATAACCAACAGCTATAACCTTCACAAGACCTTTACCAAGCTCGAATAAAGACTTTACGCTAAGCATATTTTTCAATCCCTTAATCGGATCTAACTTATCAAGCTTAAACTGCATTGGCTCAGTCGTAAACAGAAGTCCTCCAAGCTGCAATACTTCAATAATCACCGCAACAATTACAAGAGCAATCATAATCGGAACAAGAATTAATAAAATAGTTTTCCAAGCATGGAAAATAATAAACTGATTACTGACTTTTTCAAAATCACCGATACTTCCCCAAAAAACTCTACAAAGATCCATTAGAAGCTTAAATATATAAGTCCCAAAATTAAAAAGACAGACGAAACCCACTATCTGAACGGCAAGAGAGGTTAAATCCTTACTTTTAAAGACACTACCCTTTTTACGAGCTTCATTTAGCTTATGCTGAGTAGCTTCGAATTGTTTATCATCACTATCTTCATCGCCAGACATAAAATTAAAATCCTAATTTATTACCTACAAGCAATGTATCAACAAAATGGCTAGGACACAAGCAGCATGCAAAATATAAGCCTAGCAAAAAGAAGTTAAGAAAAAGACAAGACTAAATTAGTCTATTTTTTAAATAGTCGCCAAAGCCTTAATTTCAGGATCACCAGTTCTAACTTCTTTACAAACTTTATCCTCAATAGCAACAAGCCTAACTGCTTCAGCTACTCTCTTAACAACATCTGGGTTAAAAGCATCTGGAATAATATATTCTGGATTAAGCTCTTCATCACTGACACAGCTAGCAATGGCTTTCGCCGCAGCTATTTTCATATTTTCAGTAACCGTATAAGCATTAGCATCTAAAAGACCTCTGAACATACCAGGAAAGCCTAAAACATTATTTATTTGATTAGGATAATCTGAACGACCAGTCGCCACTATCTTACAATACTTTCTAGCAAGAGCTGGATCGACCTCTGGAGTAGGGTTTGACATAGCAAATACTACCGAATCTTTAGCCATACTCTTCAGTTCATCTTCACCAATCAAGTTAGGACCAGAAAGACCAATAAATATATCTGCGCCTTCAAGTACCTGACTTAAACTGCCTTTCTCGTGATTTGGGTTGGTAATCTCAGCATAAGCTTCTTTAGAAGCATTCATATTACCGCTTCTACCTTTATAAATCGCCCCAGCCCTGTCACAGCCAATAACATTCTTAATGCCTAAATCTAAAATCAT
>RFQS01000154.1 GCA_009924885.1 Pseudomonadota bacterium
ATGCCAATGTTTCCAGAGCCATTAATAAACAAACTTTAACTGGTGAGCTAAAAAATAGATTTGAAGAATCTAGAATTAGAGACGAAGATCAAACAGACTCACTCAAGCTTAGGAAATCTTCCTTAGAAGATATACCAACCGCTGAAGCCATAGTCAATGCAAACAAATCAAAGCTCGTCTTAGACAGTGTTCTTCGCAATGCCTCTTCTTTATCCAACGCAAACATCTTTAATTTTTTAAATTTCTAACATTATGGTCGACAGAATTAGTACAAAACAAATATACACAGCCTTTCATCAAAACATTTTTGATAACCAAGCCTATTTAATTGAAGCCTCAAATAAAATTAATACTGGCATTAACTTCAAAAGCAATTATGATGACCCTCGTGCAAGTTCACTTGCTCTCGATTTTGAAGGACAAATACTGAATAAT
This sequence comes from Pseudomonadota bacterium, assembly GCA_009924885.1. GTDB lineage: Bacteria > Cyanobacteriota > Vampirovibrionia > LMEP-6097 > LMEP-6097 > LMEP-6097. Next base: position 436 of record RFQS01000154.1, read on the forward strand.
AGTATGGTCTTGAAAAACCGCGGCAATGTACAGACTGAACTTGAGTTAGCAGAAAATTCACTGGGTCAAATGAAAGACAACATGGATAAAGTTAAAGAATTAATCTTAACCGCTGCTAATGCGAGTACAGACCCTAGTGCATTAGATATTCTTAAAACTGAAATAAGAAGTATCGGTCAAGCATTAATGCAGCTTGGCAATACCAAATCTGGTGAAAATTATATTTTCGCTGGTAAACAAAGTAACTTAGTTCCATTTGAGTTATTAGATCCTGATCAAAGCTTCTCTCAAACTATCTACAAAGAAGGACTAGACAACGGCAAACAAAAAAATGCAGAGAATATTCAAACAACCTTTGATATAAAGAATGTACTACTTGGAACAGGCTCACCAGCATCAATTCAAGGGATTAAAGTTAACCCTAGCATCAGTGCTCCTGGTGGAAACTTAGATCTAAGCGTTAACGATGGAGCTGGTGGACAAAAACTTTTTAGCGTTGCATTAACTACAGGTGACAACCTTGCAACTATCATAACTAAAATAAACACTGCCTTTAATGCCGCTGGTGGTGTCGGAACCATAGTAGAGGAAAATCCTACTTGGCAACTTAAATTCAATACCAGCCTTATCACTGGTAACAGTCTTAATACTAAAGCCAAAATAGATATACTAAAAACTTCTAACAATAGTGTACTGAATGATATTGGTATAAGCATAAACTCGAATACCGGTGAAGACCTAGGCTCACTACAGATTTTAGATCAAGTAGAGTTAGCCTTAGGACAAAGAGATAAAAATGCCCTGAGATTATTACTAGAAAAGGTCGATGATAATAATAGTAAGCTCCTAGAGTTAAGGTCCAAAGTTGGGCTAACTTTAAACAAATTACAGAATTTAAATTCAATCAATCAAAACTTTGATACTCTTTTGCAGACTGGTCTTTCTCGTGTCAAAGACATTGACTTTATTGATACTACATCTGAGCTTAATAATGCTCAGGCAAGACTATCAAGCTCCATAGAAACAGCTTCTAATTTTTTTAGGTCAAATTTAAGTAATTTTCTAGGAGGGTAATAAATGAGTTTTCAAGGTCTTTATATTAGTGTCACAGGCATGCAAGCTTCACAAGCTGGTTTAAATATTACAAACCAGAATATAGCTAATACCAATACCCCTAATTATTCTAGAAAATTAGTCAATCAAAATGATGCAAACACTATGTTTGTCGCTCAAAAAGACATCCCTAGCGGTGTTTTCGTAGAAGACATATCTAGAGCTAAAAACTTTTTTTTAGACTTACAATATCGTAATCATGTATCTAGCCTAGGCTATCACGATGAGCTTAGCAAACTTAGTGCAAATATAAATGATCTTTTAGGTAAACCTGGAATTATTACACTAAATGAAAAACTCCAGAACTTCTTCACCGCCGCAAATGACTTAACAGCAAACCCTGAGTTAGAAACACTTAGAACCACTTTTATAAACTCAGCACAAGCTTTAACTGAAAGCTTTAACGAAACAGATAGCAGTATCGCAAAAATCAAAGAAGACGTAGATGCCATGCCAAATGGTGGTCTAAATACCAAAGTCAAGCAATTAAACGATACTCTAAGCTCTATTGGCTCAGTTCAAAAACAAATAAATCTTCTTAGAGCTGTTGGCCGAGATGCCACTAGCTTACAGGATCAAAGAGATGGTTTATTAGATAAGCTTAGTGAATTAATTGACTTCGATGTTAAATTAGGGCAGGATGGTGAATTCTATCAAATTAGAACTAAACTTTATCCAACAGAAGCTGGATTTACGGGTACTGCCACATTTTTAAACCCCGACACGGTACTTAATAATGGAGCTTCAGTTCCACCCACTATCACTGAAGGCGTAAATAACATTTTAAACCTCACCATAAATAACGGCAATGGTGCAACAACAACATTTACAGTCAATCTAGAAGCCAATTCCACGGTAAGAGAAACCATAGATCGTATCAATCAAAGCTTTCGCAACAATGGAGGTCAAGGTAGTATCGCATCTTTAAATGAAGACAATCAAATCAGCTTAGACCTCCGCCTCGTAGATGATTCTGTCATTAATAGCACCAGCGCAATCTCTATTAATGCAGGTAGTACCGCTACAAACGTTCTAGGTCTGCCAGCGGCACCAAGCACATCTACTGGTACAAGTCCCCTAGATGTAATACTCTTAGACACCAGTGGACAAACTTACCAAGTAGAACTAGAAACGGGTAACGATAAAAGCTCTCCTCACCCTGCTAAATTAATGCTCAGTAAAAATGGTGTTCAAATGGGAACCATACTACCGAAGGGTGGCAGAATAACAGGTTTAATTGATGCAACTAATTCAAGAATTCCAGAGATGCGTCAAGAAATATCTGATTTTGCAATGGGGATTAAAGATTTAGTAAATGGTATTTTACAAATAGGAGATACAACAACTGGTGCAGCAGGCGTTCCATTATTTACTGGAAATTCAGCAAAAGACTTTGCAGTTGCAAGCAATGTTCTTGCTGATACAACTCTAATCGCCATAGGTCAAAATAGCCCTGGTGGTATCGGAGTAGGTGATAACTCTGTCATAGAAGAGCTATCCCAGCTTTTCTATGCAGATAAAGCTATACTCAGCGACACAAAACAAGCCGAAAAATTATTTATAAGAGCTGGTGATCCTCTTATCGCCCCAGCTACTAATAGCCCTCCCTTGAGATCTAAATTAGCTATAGTTGCAGGCGACCCATTAAATGTCACACTCAAGGGTCTAATTAATGACAATGGAACTATGATGAATGCTGGAGCGAATAATCTAGGCGGTAACAGCTTAGTGCAAATAGAATTTTTAGCAGCCGATGGTACAACTGTCTTGTCTACTGTAAACCCAAACACTGGCAACCCTCCACCAGATGATTCCATCAGCTGGTCTGGCAATGCCCCAGCTGGTGCAGCTTTCGTTCAATTTAGAATGAATGGTACTAGTTTCAATGATAATGATTTATCCGATAACTATGGTCACTTCGGCATAGAAATTTATCAAAACAATAATGGTCTTTCTACTAATTTCAATTCAAAAATGGCGAAGACCGTAGGAGACCTTGGTCAACAGGCAAGTATAGATCAAGAAAACCGCGACACTTCCTCATATTTAGAGTCAGCTATAGAGAATCAACGCCAAAGTATTAGTGGTGTGTCATTGGAAGAAGAAGCTGCTAATTTACTAGTTTACCAAAACGCTTTTGCGGCAAATGCAAGAGCATTTAGTACTATGAACTCGCTTTTAGATGAAATCATGAGGTTGATTTAATATTCATAACCATCACTTAACCAAAACCCCTTAAGAAATCAGTATGTCGGGCAATTCACTAGGTGCTGGTGGTAATTTCGCTAGCCAATTTCAACAAAACGCCAGTAATGCACAAAGTGCAGATAAATCTTTCCTGCAAAGAAATATTAGACAAGAAAAGCAAGTAGTTGAAAAGCAAAATATTCAGGAAAGAGCTGAAACAACTCAGGCAGATTCATTTTCAGATAAAAAACTCGAAGAAAATTTCTTTAAAGAAAAAATAGCTGGAAATCTAGATCTTAGAAAACAAATCACAGAACAGCAAAAGAATAAAACACAACAAAGCTCTATACGTATAGATGCAAATCCTCAAGAACAGCAAAGAATCGCAAGCTTTATTCCTCGCGTACGCCAGCTAACTCAAAAACAAAATCTTGATGAAACAAAGCGCAATGAGGAAGAGGAAGAAGAAAATCCCCACACATCAATGGCTAGTGATTTAGCCACTGACCAAAATTTAAATAAAAATATTAGTCAGTCCGATCAAGCTCTAGAAAAATATAGAGCCTTTCATAAATCAGGCCAACCTGAACCTAGAAAGACCAGCAGAGTAAAAGCCTTAATCGCTCAAAAGAAAGAAGAAAGTCAACAAAAAACTCTAAATAATTTATACGCTCAAGGTAAAAAATTACCTATACAGGGACTAGGATTAGGCAGAAGCGTTACGCAAATCAGATACACAAAAGGATATATCGCTTCACTACAGGGACAAGCCAAAGGGGAAGAAGCTTTTAGAGTAGCTAAAGGCTTAATCGGTCAAAATACTAATAAAGCCTCAACAGAGAAAGACTTATTACTCTCTGAAGCTAACTTCAGTCCATTTAAAGCAAATGCAATAGCTTCACTAAGACAAAAATACATTAAAGAGCTTAAATTAAATAAAAATGAGAAGGCAAAACCACCAGCTAAAAAAGAAAAAGAAAAAGGAATGACTATTAGTGAAAATATTTATCAGTTTCTTGTGGAATTATTAAATATAGAGACCCCTTGGGGACTTGATCCTGTTTAAGAAGAGTATTTAAGATGCCTGAAGAGAAAGAGTTAAGCCCAGCCCAGAAAAAAGCGTTAAAAGATCAGACCATGGCGAAAGCCGCAATTAAAACAGCGATACTCAGCTTTAATGCCAAAAAAAATGAAAACCCACCAGAACTTCTTGTAAGTTACTGGAACTTACTTAATAAAGATGATTGGAATCATCATCTAGAATTATTCGAGAAATACTTGAAAAATTATAATCAAGTCAAAATTAAACAATTATTATTTGATCTAGAATACTACCTAAAAGACTGCAAAAAAGTAATACCTCGTTTTAGCAAGAACCAGTCTGAGATTCTTTTGTTAGTAGCTATTGGGAAAATACAAGTCAGTGATTTTATTCAGCATATTGATAACATCGCTAGCAATCGAGAAAAACTCGACAGAGATATTCAAAGAAAAATCAAAACTTTAAATTGGCAGGATTTAAGTGATTTAGATAAACTTGACGACCTGACTAAACAGCTTGATAAACCCAACCTCAAAAAAATTGAAGTACAGAAAATAGATGAACAGATAGATCTTATCGAAGCAGCGATAAAACAGAGAAGAGAAGAACGAAGCCAATTAGCTTTAAAATTAGTAGAGTGGAAAGCTAGAGGGAATATAGATATTATTAATGCTAACGGCTCAAAACTTGAGGCCTGAAATTTAGTGGTAATATCAAATAATCTGATCAACGAGCTTATATATTTAAACTTTTAAATAGAGTTTTATTTATAATAGATGGGAGTTAAGACGGTATAAGAAATGGCATTCTCAGAGCAAGAAAAGAAAAAATTTAAAGCGATAATCAGAAGATTACGTAAAGAGAAAGG
>RFQS01000155.1 GCA_009924885.1 Pseudomonadota bacterium
TTTTTTAAAAATTTCCTAAAGAAACAAGTCATTTGAGCTTGGCATTAGCCAGCAAATTTATTTACATTAACATCAACGTATGTTTATGAGGTAAGTGTGTTAATTCATATAAAAACTTTCAAGATAAGACTTTATATATATGTGTGAAGTACGAAACGAATTAATTCTCTTCCAGACAAAGAGGGGCGATTAATATGGGCATTGATATAGAAATATTCCAAGAACACGCAAGAAAAAATCTTTTTATGATTCAGCAAGATAACTATTACAGAAATCTTCATCAATTTTTCAACTGGCTAAGTAATACCAGATGGGGATTCAAAAAATCACCTTTTAATGAAGCTTTAAAAACTAGAGTTGCATTAAACCTACAAAAAAAGTCAAACTAACTATAATCTGAACTACAAAGAATCCCCAAACCACTTGATTCTCTGTAAAACCACTGAGCTCAAAATGATGATGCAAGGGTGACATCCTGAATAATCTTTTCCCTTCACCATAAAGCTTTTTAGTGATTTTAAAATAGCTAACCTGTAAAACTACAGAAACAGCTTCTAATACTGGTATTAAAGTAAAAACTAACAGAAACCACTCTAGGTCTTTCAAGTAAGCCATTACCCCGATTATAGTTCCAAGAGCTAGACTACCACTGTCTCCCATAAAGACTTTAGCTGGCTTAAGATTGAAAACCAAAAAACCTATCAAAACAGCTACGAGAGCGAGTGACAGAGGGAAAAAAGTCCAATCTCCCCTCATTAACATAAATGCCTGAAAAGCCACTACTCCAGCTATCATTTGTAAGCTAGCAAGACCATCTAATCCATCAGTTAAGTTAAAAGCATTAGAGGCCCCAGCGATAATAATAAAAGCCCAAATCACGGCAAGTATAGTAAAAGCCTTTCCTGAAAAGAATAGTACCGCAGTAGAAATCACAAACTGTAAAAGCAACTTCTGCTTAGAACTTAAGCCTTTATAGTTAGATTGAAAGATTTTCAAAGCATCATCAGCTAAGCCTAAAATAAAACCAGCCACAAAAGACAAGATAGCAATTAGAATCTGCTTCTTTTCCCCAACCAAGAACTCTTCAGCACTCACACATTTACCTAAAGGTATATTAGGACAGACATTATGCGTAAAATAGTAATAAACCGCAGCTATTAAAAAAGGTATCACAAAAATCCAAGATCCCATAGTTGGCGTTCCAAGTTTTTGAGCAATATGACTTTGAGGACCTAATTCCCTAAAGGCTTGTATCGATTTTAAATGTTTCAGGGTTTTAATTACTGGACAACCCAGTCCTAATGCCACCAAAAAAGGTAAAAGTAGATAAATTATAAATTCTTGTTGTAATTGAGACATAAGATGCTTTTGAATTTAATTAGACTAAATATCCTAAAACTGAAATCTCGGGACTGCTTGCAAACTCCAATTTCTGCGTTTTCGTCGTAGGTACTTTAAAGGACTTGAGCTGCAAAAATCTGAGGTATTTTAGCTAAAACAGCTTGAACTATACCAAGAACAAGGAAAGCCACAATAATAGAAAAATCAAAACCTCCAAGCGGTGGAATTAATCCTCTAAAAACTCTTGCATATGGCTCTACAGCACTATCTAGGAATTGATAAATCTTAGTTGATTGAAACCTGGGGAACCAAGAACCTATAACCCAGCCTAAAAGCATATAGCTATAAATTTCTATCATTTGAATTAATAAGGTCACTAATTTTGGCAGCATTATATTAATATAATATTAGATTAGAATTTTGTGCTTGCAGAAGAAGTAAAACCTCAATTAATTGAAGAGCTAACACATGCCCTTCATAAAAAGAAAAGATCTCAGCCCGAGGTCGATTTTATATTAAAAGCTTTTGAATTTGCTTATCAAAAACATCTCAACCAAGTAAGGCGGAGTGGTGATCCATATATTACCCACCCAGTAGCGGTTGCTAAGACCCTCATTGAACTCAATTGCGATAAAGAGGCTATCTGCGGTTGCCTGCTTCATGATGTCATAGAGGATACTAGAGCTAGCGTAGATGATTTAAAAGAACTTTTCGGAACTACCGTCGCAGAGATTGTAGACGGAGTAACTAAATTAAATAAATTAAATTTCAAGTCTACTGAAGACGCACAGGCTAATAATTTCAGGAAAATGCTTTTAGCCATAGCAAAAGATGTTCGAGTAGTTTTAGTAAAATTAGCTGACAGATTGCATAATATGCAAACTTTACATTTTCTAAGGCCAGACAAACAGCAACGCATAGCAAGTGAAACAATAGATGTATTCGCCCCACTAGCTAATCGATTTGGTCTCAGGAATATACAGATGGAACTTGAGGATTTATGTCTTAAGTTTTTACACCCGAAAGCCTACTCACTGATTAAAGATCTGGTTAAAAGTAAAAAGCTTGATAGAGAAGCCCAGATCCAAAAATTAAAAGTAGTAATTAAACAGATACTTGATAATAACGGTATTGAAGCTGATATTCAGGGCAGGGCCAAACATTTTTACAGCATCTACATTAAATTATGCCAAAAAGGCACAGATCTCAACTCTAATGATGAAGTCGTCGAAATACCGATCTACGACCTACTTGGGATAAGGATTCTTGTAAGTAATGTCAAAGACTGTTATGCAGCATTAGGCGTTATTCATGAAACATTTAGACCTATGCCTGGTAGATTCAAAGACTATGTCGCCCTCCCTAAAAGCAATCTCTACCAATCATTGCATACTACTGTAATTATTCCTTGGGATCAAAAACCACTGGAAGTGCAGATTCGCAGCTATCAAATGCACGATGTCGCTGAAAACGGTATCGCCGCACACTGGAATTATAAAGATGAGGAAGGCGTTAGCCAAGCCAATCCCAAAGAAGCAGAAGAATTAAAATGGCTTAAACAGTTAGTTTCATGGCACACCGATGTCAGTGAAGCTAAAGAATATTTTTCTGGAGTTAAGAACGATGTTCTAGGACAGGAAGTCTATATACTTACACCCAAGGGTGATGTCATTGTCCTGCCTGTGGACTCCACTCCGATAGACTTTGCTTATAAAATTCATACTCGCATCGGTGATACCTGTACTGGTGCAATAGTAAACGAGAAGATGGTTTCCATAAACTATAAACTCCAGAATGGTGACATGGTGGAGATTATCACCAATAAAAACGGGCACCCTAATCTTTCATGGCTCAATTTTATAAAAACCCACCAAGCAAAATATCGCATTAAGTCTTGGTATAAAAAGCAAAATAAAGATAGGCATAATACTCTTGGCGAACAATTATTCACTGAACATTTCGGAAAAGCTGAAGCTGAAAAGATTTTAAAATCAGAAGAACTTTTAAAAATAGCTCATAAATTAAATTATAAGAATATAGAAGATTTACTATCAGCCATCGGTTCTGGTGATCAAAGCATTACACAGATAGAAACTAAACTTCAAAGCAAAAAACTTGAAACGGTAGATCACCAAATCGAAAAATTCAAAACAAGAAAAGCTCCAGCTCAAGGTGAAGGTGCTGATATACCTGAATTAGACGGTCTCTTATACACTATCGCTAAATGCTGCATGCCTATTCCTGGTGAAACTGTCATCGGAACTATCTCTAAAGGCAAAGGAATAACCATTCACCGTGCTGATTGCTATAACGTCAAACAAGCTGAACAAGAAAGAGTCATGCATATTAACTGGACTAATCGTGAAGTCCGGACTTACCCAGCTAGATTAAATATCGAAGTAGTCGACAGAATCGGCGTAGTGAAAGACATACTCACACTTATCGCCGACGAAGGTATTAACATTAAAGACTTTAAAGTCACGGAAAGACCTACCACTACGACTGCTTTATTAAAAGTCACGATAGATGTTAATGGTCAAGAACATCTCAGAAAATTAAGCCAAAAAATTTATAATATCAGTGATGTTCTTCAAGTAGAAAGATCTTAAGGGCTATGAAAATGCAGAAACTTAAAATGGTTTTTGGTATTAGAATTTGCGAGCAGTGGTCTAATGCTAATATGGAATGGATATGAATTTAAGAAACGATGGTAGAAAATCAGGAGAGCTAAGACCTGTAAGCTTTCAAAGACATTTCATAAAGAACTCCGCAGGCTCAGTCCTTGTAAGCTGTGGTGATACCAAGGTTATAGTTACTGCGAATTTTGAAAATAAAGTTCCACCATTTTTAAATAAAGAAACTGACGGATGGCTCACTGCTGAATACAGCATGCTACCTGGTTCTTGTAACACTAGAGTTAAAAGAGATAAAGCTAATAACTCTGGCAGGACTCAAGAGATCTCTCGCCTTATAGGCAGAGCCTTACGTGTGATGGTAGATATGAAAAGCTTTCCAGGATACACCATCAATGTAGATGCAGATGTGATCCAAGCGGACGGCGGCACGAGAACAGCCAGCATAACTGGCGCTTATATCGCAGTCTATGATTGCCTTATGAAAATGAAAAGAGAAACTAGTTTATTTCCAAATAAGCTTCCTATTCTTAATCAAGTAGCAGCAGTATCAGTTGGGCTTCGCAATAATCAAATCCTATTGGATTTAAATTATGAGGAGGATAGTACAGCTCAAGCAGATGCAAACTTCGTGTTTACAAGTGCCTTTGAGGTTGTCGAGATTCAAGGTACAGCAGAACAAAATCCATTTAAGACTGAACAATTTTTACAAATGATGAACTTTGCTCAAGAAGGAATAAGAACACTATGTGAACTACAGAATCTCTCGCTTGAACTGCACTTAACAGCTACAAAGTAACTGTCCTTCGCTAAAACTAGCCTCCTAAAATACGCCCTCCTTTCGTTTAACACACAAAGATAATTAATCAAAAAAAAATTAAGATTGGATTAAAGCTTAGCTAAGATAAAAAATATCTAATGAAAAAAAGATTTCTCATTATCACAAACGGCAAAATCCAGTCTTACACTGCTTTACAGTCTTCTTTTCGCAAATTTACGAATTTCGATCTTGATAACAAAAGCTTTACTATTATCTGTGCAGATGGCGGCATTAACAATGCAGCAGAATTATCATTGAAAGCTGATTATTTAATTGGTGACTTTGATTCCATTGATGAAAAGCTACTTAAAGAAATAAAAAAAGACCGCAGTGGACTCAATACAGAAATTGAAGATTGCGAGCAGCCCCCTGAGATAATCTACGACCCTGATCAAAGCAAGACAGATACTAGGCTTGCCATAGAACTAGCCCTCAAACTAGCTGCTGAAGAAATATATATTATTACAGCTACTGGTGGGCGCATGGATCACTGCCTCTCTAATATACTAGAATTGAAGTTCATTAACGATAAAGCCTCAGTAAGCCTGATAGACGAGTATTCAGAGATTAGCTACAGTACTAAATCCCTTGAGCTTCGCGGTGAGCTTGGTGAAACCCTGTCTATCATTCCCTTAAGTGATATTAAAGAGCTTAGCTATGAAGGCTTAAAATATCCATTAGATAAAGTCGATATTACGGCAGGTACTTCACTCATTTGTAATAAATTTTCAGAGAATCAAGCTAGAATTAGCTTT
>RFQS01000156.1 GCA_009924885.1 Pseudomonadota bacterium
TTACCAACCAATACAGCTAAATCACACAATCTGTTAGAGTAACCGTATTCATTATCGTACCAAGAAAGAATTTTAACTTGCTTTTCAGCTACAACCATAGTCATGTCGCCATCAATAATAGACGAGTGAGCATCACCTTTAAAATCGATAGATACTAGAGGCTCATCTGTGTAGTCAAGAATACCTTTAAGGTTAGTCTGAGCAGCTTTTTTAAGTACAGCATTTATTTCTTCTTTAGTAACTGATTTTTCTAAAGTGAAGACCACGTCTACTACAGATACGTTAGGAGTAGGAACTCTCATCGCATAGCCATTTAATTTACCAGCTAAATGAGGAAGCACTAAACCGATAGCTTTCGCCGCACCAGTAGTAGTCGGGATCATAGACACAGCTGCTGCTCTAGATCTTCTAGGATCTGAGTGAGCGTTATCTAATAATTTCTGATCTGAAGTATAAGCATGAATAGTAGTCATCATGCCGCTTAGAACTTTAAAATTATCATCTATAACTTTAGTGAAAGGTGCTAGGCAGTTAGTAGTACAGCTAGCATTAGAGATGATGTGGTGTTTAGATGGATCGTACTTATCCTCATTAACTCCAAGAACTATAGTGATATCTTCATTTTTAGCTGGAGCAGAGATAAGAACTTTTTTAGCACCACCAGCTAAATGTGTTTTAGCTTTTTCTGCGTCAGTGAATACACCAGAGCATTCTAGGACTATATCTACGCCGTGCTTAGCCCAGTTAAGAGCAGCTAAGTCTTTCTCTTTTAAAAATTTAGTAGTTTTACCATTTACAGTAATAGAATTTTCGTCAGCAGTTACTTCACCATCAAATCTACCAAGAGTACTGTCGAATTTAATTAAATGTGCAGAAGCTTCTGGGGGAGAAAAAGGATCATTAATGACGAGTACGTCTATTTGATCAACAAAATTTTCATTCAGAACACGGAAAACATTTCTTCCAATACGTCCGAAACCATTAATACCAACTTTTACTTTAGTCATGTATAAGATTATATCAATAAACTTTAGTGCTATTATTCTTTTTTGATATGAGTGGTCCCAACTTTTCAGACTTTTTCGGCTCAAATAATTCTAATCGCTTTGATCCAGATGATTTTTTCGGCAAGCATAAAATAAAAATTTTTAGTATTATCGCACTGTTTTTCGTAGTGCCTAATTTAGTTATACTCGTAGGAGCTGGTCAGAGAGCTGTAATCTTTAATAGAGTTATAGGTATGGAACAGAGGGTACTGGAAGAAGGGATTCAGTTCGTAATTCCGGTACTTCAGCAAGCCACTATTTATAACGTAAGGGAGATTAGTTATATATTTAGTAATTCTGCTGAGCGTTCTAAAAACGGAGCTAAGATACTTGGGAATTCTATAGATACTTTAACTTCAGATGGGCAGAATATTTCAGTAGATGTAACGGTAAGGGCTAGACCAGATTTTAAGCCTGTGGTGGCTGCATCAGCAGATCGGTAATGATAGTTATAATTCATATGTAAATAAAGTAATTAACCCGATAGTCAGAAGTATGGTTAGGGAGGTTATCGCAGGCTATACTGTTTCTGCTATTTATAGTGAGGATAGAAGGGTTATCGCTGATAAAATCTCTAAGTCTTTAGAGAAGCACTTAGCTAAATATAAAGTGGTTTTGACGGAGTTTCTTTTAGATGAAGTTACTTTCTCTGCTGCTTACCAGAGCGCGATTGAAGAGAAGCAGCGTGCAAGAATTGAATTGGATACTAAGGATAATATTATTGTTGAAAAGCAGAATGACAGAGATGCTGTTATCACGAGAGCGGAAGGTGAGGCTGAGGCTATTAAATTAAAAGTAGATGCTTTAAATCGTTTTGGTAATTCTTACGTTAAATACAGAAAAGCCCAAGTTCTTGGTAAGAGAACTAAACTTATAATAAATGATGATCTGTAATTCTTATGGGAAGATATTTCTAGCTAAGTGCGAGGTTTGTAAATGAAAGATTTGGATATATTTGGATTAAAGATAAAAAAAGAAATGTTCTTGGTGATTTCTTTTGCTATTTTAGCTCTGCTTTCACAGTCGATGCGTATCATTGACGTGGGCAGAACTGGTGTCATCTTTAATATTAAAGGTGGTGTTCAGGATAAGCCTTTAAGAGAGGGTTTGCATTTTTTATTGCCATTTGTGCAGAGTTTAATAGTCTTTGATACACGCATAAATACTTATACTTTTACTAAAGATGCTATGGACCCAGGTCGCCTAGGGAATCCTATAGTTGCTAAGACTGGTGATGGTCAAATAGTTGGTATAGAGATGTCTTTATTAACTCAGATGATTCAGGAAAGGGCTCCAGAGGTTTATCAAAAGCTAAGGACTGATTACGCTCCAGTACTTAAAGCTAAAACTGGTAAAGTGATGCAGGAAGTTATCGCAAGGCACGTAGCAGACGCTCTATATACTGAAGATACTAGAAAATTAGTTTCCAGTGAGGCTAAAGAATATTTATCTAAATCCTTTGCTGAATCAGGTTTTAAACTGAATGATTTATTTATTAGAAGAATAGAATTCTCGCCAGAATATATAGAGGCGATAGAAAGTAAGCAGATCGCTTTACAGAAGGCTCAGTTAGCTCATATACGCAAGGAAATAGCTTTAAAAGAAAAGCTGATATCTATTATTCAAGGTGAAGGTAATGCTAAGCAAGTAGAAGTTAAAGGACGTGCTATTCAGGCAAACCCTATGGTAGCTGATTTAGAGTATTTGGATGCTATAGAAAATAATCCAGATGTGCCAGTAATCATTGGTTTGAAGGGAAATACTTTTGTTAATTTAGATAAATTACTTGAAAATACTTTACAGCCACAGGCAAAGAAAAAACAGTAGATATTAATTAATTTCATGTAGCTTTCGCTGCGTGGATTTTACAGGAAGTGATTTATGGTATTTAGAGGTTTAAAAACATGGCTGCCGTCTGACGTTAGAAAGCAGCTCGCAATAAAGAATAAGCTGGTATCTCTTTATGAAAAATGGTCTTATGAGCCAATAGTAGTGCAGAGTTTAGTAGATTTAGATGTTATAAACAGGGCGAATAAAAAATTTACCGATAAAACTTTTACGTTTTTAGATAAAGATGGTGAAACTCTTGCTCTGAGAACAGAGATGACTCAGCCTATCGCTAAGGCGATAGCAGGCAGGGCTCAAGAACTTCAGTTCCCAGTGAAGCTTTACTATAACGCTTCTGTCTATCGTTACAAAGGCACTCCTACTGACGAATCTAGAGAGATACAGCAAGTCGGTATAGAATATGTCGGTGCTAAAGCTGAAGAGAATTTTTCTGATTATGAAGTACTGCAATTAATGATAGATTCTATTGAGGAATTGGGTGTAAGTGATTATCAAATATGCATCACCGACGCTAAAATCTGGCATAGCTTATTTACTAAATTTAATAAACCGGTCCCAGTAATCAGTTCAGAGGCTTCTTCTAATCATGATTTGATTACTAAAGCTTATAACCTTTTACTTAAAGGTGAATTCGTTGCATTTGAAAAATTAGCTACTGAAGAAAGTTTTCTTAAGTGTCTTTATAGCCGAGAGCAGATAAGCTTATCTATTTCTAATGAAGAAAAATTAAAAAGAGTTGAAAAAGATTTAGGGTTAGATTTAAGTCACTTAAAGGGTTTAGCTCAACTGTCTTCTAAAATAGTTTTCGCGCCGTATCAGTGCCCAGATCTAAAACTCTATACGGGACTGCATTTCAAGCTGTTAATTAAAGGGCAGGGTAATGATATCGCTATGGGTGGTAGATATGATAATTTATATTCAAGCTTCGGTATCGATTTGCCTGCGATAGGCTTCGCTTTTTATGTGCAAAGGCTGATTTCCGCGTTATCTAATTTGGATCTTTTAGATAATTTTTCTACTGATAAACTCCCGAAGAAGCTTTCTCCAGCTACTAAAGAATGGGGGGATGTTTATAAAGCGGCTCAGCTTGAGTTTGAGAAAGGAGCGAATGTTTTAATATGCAACAAGTGAAAATAGCCTTGTCTAAAGGCGCTCTCCTAGACGGTGCTATAGATTTTTTTAGTAAAGCTGGTATCGAAATTGAAAACAGTGAAGATGCGAAACGTAAATTAATTCGCCGCAGTACTATTCATAATGAGGCTTTTAAAGATTATGATATTCAGTTCCTTATGGTAAGAGGACATGATGTGCCAGTTTATGTAGAACATGGTGCTGCTGACTTCGGTATAGTAGGGCTAGACGTGATTTTAGATTCTAGAGCTAAGGTGCATCAGCTTCAAGATTTAAAATATGGGGCTTGTGATCTCTGTGTCTGCTCGGTACAAGGGAAGTATAAAAGTGTTTCTGAACTCCCTAGCTATACGCGTGTTGCGACGACCTTTCCTAATTTAGCTAAAGATTTTTTTCATCAGCGCGCGCTAGAAGTTGAGATTATTAATCTTTATGGTTCAGTGGAACTCGCTCCACTTACTGATCTTACTGACGTGATTATAGATTTAGTCGCTACAGGAAAGACTTTAAGGGAAAATGGTTTAGAGCCGATTCATAAGATTATGCACTGTACTGCTCATTTGATTGCGAATCCTACGGCGTTTGAGTTTTATAAAGGTTTTTTTGCTGGGCTTGTCGGGGAGTGAAGGATTATGTTCGAACAGGCTTTTAAAAATATAGATGATATTCTGCATAAAGATGCAGGAGCTTCTAGTGAACTGGATTATGTAGAACAGAGTTCTTGGGTATTATTTCTAAAATATTTAGATGATTTAGAGAAAGATAGAAAGACTGAAGCTGAACTAGCAGGGAAAGAGTATAAATTTATTATAGAGCCAGAATATAGGTGGGAAACATGGTCTGCACCTAAAAAAGAAGACGGTAAGCTAGATCATAATAAAGCACTTACGGGTGATGATTTAAAAAACTTTATAAATGAAAAATTATTTCCTTATCTGAAACGGTTTAGGCAAAACGCAGAACATGCAGATACCATAGAATACAAGATCGGCGAGATTTTCAGTGAAATTAATAATAAAATCCAAAGTGGTTATGTCTTAAGAGATGTTCTGAATATTATTGATGGTCTTCGCTTTCGTTCTCAGGAAGAGAAACATGAGCTATCGCATTTATATGAAACTAAAATTAAAAACATGGGTAATGCAGGACGTAATGGAGGTGAATATTACACCCCTCGTTCACTTATTAAAACTATAGTTAAAGTAATAGCACCAAAGATTGGCAATAAAATTTATGATGGTGCAGCTGGTTCTGCTGGCTTTTTGGTAGAGTCTTTCGATTACTTAAGAACCTCTAAAAAACTTTCTACCGAAGATTTAGAAATATTACAGAAAAGAACTTTTTATGGCAAAGAGAAAAATGTAATTACTCACCCCATAACAAGTTTAAGAGTTAGGGTTTGATCAAGTATGGATTTAATAGCATTGAAGAGATTAAGTCCTTGTTTTTTTGCAGTCTG
>RFQS01000157.1 GCA_009924885.1 Pseudomonadota bacterium
ATCTCTTTTACCATTCCTCTATTGAGACATGACTTTACAGATTTAGACAGACTTACATCTGTATGGATTTTTGAAATATTTTAGAATGAGACAGCCCTGTGCCATTACAAAGAAATGAATAAGATTTTTTTTACTTAATTCGCCGAAGCTATATCTCTCATAGAAAGAAGTATTCTTCTTTCATAAGGAGAAAGCTTTTTAAGAATAACTTCTACTTGCTGACCAACTTCTAAATACTTATCTGGGCTAGCATCTTCATCATCAGTAATTTCATTTGATGGAAGTAAACCTTCTACTCCTGGATAAACTTCTACGAAAGCACCGAAAGCTGTGATCTTAACTACAGCACCAGAAACGATCTGACCTTCAACGAATTTATCTTCGATCTCAGTCCACGGATCTTGCTCTAAACGCTTTAATGAAAGACTGATCTTACCAGCTTCATCGATTTTAAGAACTTTAACAGAAATGTTATCACCGACTGAAAGTCTTTCTTTAGGGTGATTAATTCTCTGCCATGAAATTTCAGAGACTGGAAGTAAACCATCGATTCCGCCGATGTCGATAAAAGCACCGAACTCAGCTACTCTAACGACAGTACCAGAAATAACCTGTCCAACTTCAAGCTCAATAAGAGCTTTCTCTCTAAGATTAGCTTTCTCCGCTTCTATAACTACTTTACGAGAACAGATAAGCTTACGGCTGTTTTTATTAAGCTCAATGATTTTCATCTTCAATAGAGCGCCTTTCTCGTTCTCAATTTCAGAAGCAGCACGTAACTGGCTTGCTGGAACGAAACCTCTAACACCATAGATCTCAATGATAATACCGCCCTTAACAACAGCAATAACTTCACCTTCGACGATCTCATCTTTATTCTTAATCTCTTCAAGCTTAGCCCAGCCTCTAGCTTGAGCTACTCTCTTGTAAGAAAGTAGAAGAGGACCTTTATCGTTCTCTTCTCTGATTACATAAAAATCATATTCTTTAGCTAATTCAAGTACATCTTTAGGATTTAATTCCTCTTCTTTATTAGCTACTTCTTTATTAGGAAGAAAACCTTCGCTCTTATAACCCACGTCAACAAGTGCGCCATCTTTATCAAATCTAGAGACAAAACCTCTAATAATGTCGCCCGCTTTAAAGTCAAACTTATAAGAGTTCTTATCAAGTAAAGAATCAAACTCAATAGCGAGATCCTCAAATATCATTTCTTCAGGTATCAATTCTAGATTTTTGTTCATTATCAGTCCTAATTACAGATGGAGCGGAAGACGAGATTCGAACTCGCGACCTATTCCTTGGCAAGGAATTGCTCTACCACTGAGCCACTTCCGCAGGCAGACTATTATATTAGCAAATTATCCTGCCTATTTTCTAGGATAATGATTAAATTTTTTGGATGTGTTGCCGAACTCCAATTTCTGCGTTTTCGCCATTCTTATGACAGATGTAAATCTTTCTCTTTTAACTCTGAGAAAAAACTCTTACCTTTAACATTTAATTCATCTATTTTCCTAACTACATCATTTTCTATATAGCTGAGAATCTGCTGCGCGTAATTATCAGCATCTTCTTTAATTCTTCTAGCTTTAAGTAAAGCCTGCTCTTCAAATCTCTGAGCCTTTTCTATAGCTTGCATTCTGATAGCTTCAGCATCTGACTCAGCGTCTTTTGTTAATCTTTTGGCGTGTTCACTGCATTCATTAAATAAACTTTTAGCCTCATGTTCAGCTGATCTTTTTATTTGACTTTCATCTAAAAGCTTCTCTGCTTGATCTTTAGCCCTAATAAGCATAGTTTCGCATTCTTGCTTAGTCCTATTAAGAAGATCATCAGCCTGTTTCCTCGCCTCAGTAATTTCCTTATCTCTTTTCTCAATAAGCTGCCTAGCCTCTTTTATTTCTTCTGGGATAGTCGCATAAAGATCTTCAAAGGCTCTCATCAAGTACTCTGGATCAATCATTTTCTGATTAATCATCGGTATGTTCTTAGCCTGCTCTATATATTCGCCGATTTCATCTAGTTTGCTGAAAATATCCAATATTTCTTCCCTCCAAATATTTACTCACACAATCTGGAACGAGAGTGCTTACATCTCCCCCCAATTCTAGCAATTCCCACACCCTGCTTGCCCTTATAAAAGAATATTCCGGGCTAGTCATCAAAAAAACAGTCTCAATAGAATCCTTATATCCTTTTAGAGATAGTGATCTATTTATCTGTGACATCTCTAGCTCCTGCTCAAAATCATTAGCAGCACGAATTCCTCTCAATAATAATCTATAATCATTTGCTCTTGCATAATCTATAACCAAGCCCTCAACTATCGACACCTTAACATTCGGCAGATTAGCCGTAGCTGTTTTAACTAAAGATTCTCTCTCCTTTGCATTTAAGATAGATTTCTTCCTAGAGTTACTAGCTATAGCGATTTCGACACAGTCAAAAAGCTCCACCGCTCTTGCAAGCACGTCTAGATGCCCTAAAGTAAAAGGATCGAAACTTCCTGGATAAAGAGCTTTTTTAGCAGGCATTAGTTTCATCTTATTACCTTTAGTCTCTTATGTAAAACTAAATCACCCGATATTAGAGTTTTTTCATTTGATATTACTTTGATTAATATTTATTTATTCCGTATTACATTTTCCAGTAAATTATCTGTTACTTGTATATAATATATTACGTAATACTTGACTAAGCTCCTCACATGACTTCTTTCAAGCTAAATTGCATAACTGGGCCTTTCTGTCCTCATAAAGACAAGTCAGCGCCAACATTCCGAGGGAGGGCTCTGATTGGTTAGTACTGCTATAGGTACAAACAAGAGCTTTCTAGAACAAGGAGTAAATCCGAACACCCCAACAAACCCAGAACCAACTGGGGCGATTTTTAACGCCGCTAAAGCTTTTAATCAAGGTTTAAAAGGAGAAGTCTCTTCTGCTAGGTCTGATAAGATTAACCCAAAAAATAAAAAGCCTATCTACGATAAATCGATATCTGGCTACCATGCTGATAATTATTATGGCGAGCGAAATTGGAACAAAGGCTTTGCTTATTCTCTTTGGGAAAGTGTTCTAAAATCTTGGACTAATGCTTTATTAACGAGTTCCTCAGCAGAAGCAGTAGTAAATGCGATCATCCAAGAAGGTGACGCGACCAAGCTATCAAACAATTTAGATGAGCACTGTAAGGAATTAAAGAACCTTCTTACAAGCAAAAACCTCTCGGAGACAGAGAGAGAAGCAACTCTTCAGCAGATCAAAAAGCTTGAAGCTGCAAAAATTGATCCAAATAGTATCGAATACAACGCCTTAAACAATAATATTGAAAAAACCTTTTCTGACTCATTCCTGTCACGCCTAGTCACAGACATTGGCGTAGATCAATCTATCTCTGCTTTTCGTCGAATTTTCCCTGACTTTTCTAAAAAATATCCAATAATTAATACGCTTATTGGTGACATTGTCGCAAGACCATTAACTTTTATTCTAAGAACTATTACCGCAGAAAATAATATACTGACTAACTCTTCAAACCATGGAGGCAAAGTGAGCCCTGAGCAGCAAATCATAATCGAAGCCATGAAAGATACTGGTGTAGCTAAAGTAATTGGGTGGATAAGAGGAGAAAATGAAAATGGCGAGAAGAATTTTAGACTTGTAAATAAAGGAAATGGTGAATTAGTCAGAGAGGAGGCTGGCTTTAATCTTAAAAAAATCCTTGATCCATTTGTGAATAACGTAAACAAGTACCTTCTTGGCATTACATCTGGTGAGACACTAAAAGACGCACAGGGTCAAATCCTCTATTCTACAAACTCTCGCGGTGAAAAAGAAGAAATTAAATCACTCGCAAAATTCAACCCTATTCATTTTGGCATAACATCCCTAGCCAGCCTTGGTTTAACAGCACTCACCTTAGATAAAAAAGCTCAAGCAACAGGCTTCCAAGATGCTAATACTCCGTTAAAAGCCTTCGGCTCAATGATACTCAGTAACGCAAATCGCATAGACTCTGCCATGACCAGCTACGCACATGCCTCAGTTCGCAAAGGCGAATCGTTTATGGGTACTTTCCATAATATTATTCCGAAAAAACTACTAATGCCTATGTGCCAGAATTTCATGAAAGGATTATCAAATCTACTACCTGGCGAGATACTCAACCCTGCCACCAAGTCTATACTATTGAATATGCTTGTGGAATTCATCGCTCCACCTTTTGTACAGAGCTTTATGCCAAAATCAGAGAAGAGAGCCATTGACAATGATACTCAATTCGTTTCTCATTCATTAATAAAACCTCCTCTGTCTGAACTTATAAACGTCATTAAAAAAGGCTGGATGTGGTGGGGTAAAAACTTCCACGCCGCAGTGGGCACCTATCCTGCTGTAATAAAATTAACTCTGACATCGAGTCCTTTCTGGCTTATCCAGCAAATCACTAGTAAATTAACAGGACGCGCTCCAAAAGATATACCTGGATTATTTAAAGAGAAGGAAGAAGAGGTTTTCGCGAAAGAATTACCAGATCACTTAGCAAGCTATAAAGATACAGGCATTGGTAAAACTGCTTTCCTAGCCTTCAAGAGCATTCTAAAAACCCCACTCAACGTCACAGATTGGTTAATAAAATCACGAGAAGCCAATAAGATTTATTCTAATCTGACGAGCAATATTGCATCAGCAGCTAATCTTAAAAATACGCTCAAAGAGCGCATCCACACTAACGTCGTTAACAATATCGCACCAACAGCTAAGCTGAGAGAGATAATTGAGGGAAAGCAGCTAGCTCAAGCTTTGAACTAAATGACTAGAACTAAATCGCGCACAGTTGTGCTGCTTGATTGCGACGCTGACCAGCACTGAAAGCCACTGAAGATTCACCAGAATCTTTACTATGCGACGCATTAGCATCAGGAGTCTTATGCCCCAAGCGATCAACACCATAAAAAATTCCAAAAGGTACACCTAGAAGAAAAAGAGCAGAAACAGGGTTCATAAAAGAACCTCCCCAGATAGAAACATAAATCCCTCCTCACACAATAAATAAGATTTACAGTTTTTAAATTTTTTTAAAGTTTTACGACTCTCGCCAACCAGATTTGATACAGAAACACGGAAAGTTATTAATTTGGTTTTTACTATAATATCGCACAAATCTTACAATTGCTACATTATTTACAATTATTTAAGATTTATCCTGTTCTTGCTAGCCGAAATTAATATTTATTTATATTCCGTATCACATCTTTCAATAAATTCCCTCCTAGACTTGTTTATAATATATTACGTAATACTTGACTAAGCTCCTCACATGACTAGGGCTGTCTCATTCTAAAATATTTCAAAAATCCATACAGATGTAAGTCTG
>RFQS01000158.1 GCA_009924885.1 Pseudomonadota bacterium
AAGTGCTCTTAGAGAAGAATCTATAAAGATTCAGAACTCTATGGATAAACTTATAGAATTACAGAATAAAATCACAATGGCTAGTGAACGGAAAGATGAAGATTTTAAAGAGCAGCTCAATCTATTAAGAATAGCGATGCAGGAGCAGAAAGAATTACTAAACACTCATCAAAGCACTAGTAATCAACTGCATCAGGATTACCAAGCAATTAATAAATTAACTTTAGATATAACTAGTGAATTTGGTAAAACAGGTGAATCAATGGCTAAATCTATTATGAAAATCAAAGATGCTGGGCAAGGGTATTTTGACCGTTTTGCAGAAGAACACAAAGAAGCTATACGCCTACTAGAAGGACTCATCACCGACATGTCAGATGCTGTAAATACTGCGCAGACTACGTTTAGGAAATAACAGGTTCTTATATGGCACTTAAATTAGAGTCCTCAATGACTGACTTAATGACTTCTTTAGCAGTTGTTTTCATTATGCTCATGCTAGCACTCACTCAAAACAACGCTAGAGGCAGTATCACAAAGATAGAAGAAATCAGTAAAAAGATCAATAAAGAATTAAAAAGCGACGATTTATCCTGTGTCACTAAGAAAGACGAAGATCCACTCGCCTGTACCATAGAAGTTAAAGAAGATAAATTAAAATTCTTTACAGCAAGCTACACCTGTGATCATGTTTGTGAAAAGTTCTTAAAAGAAACCTTTGTCGAGCAAATTATGAAGATCTTAACTGAGAAAAAATTTAAAGAATATATTCAAGGAGTCTATATAGAAGGTTTCACCGATGATATTGGTGATGACATCACTAATCTTAATTTAAGTCAAAATCGTTCTCTGAGTATAGGACGCTGCATAGTAGATTATTATAAAAAATCAAAAACAGAAGAAGAATATCAAACCTTATTAAAATGGCTATATTTAAATGGACGTGGGGAACAAGATTTGAAGTATGACTCAAAGAAACAAGAAATTAATCGTGATGCTAGTCGCAGAGTAGAAATTACGATCAGAGTTAAATCTAATGAGCAGCGTGCAGCTATAAATTCTAATTTAGTAAATAAGGCTTCGGCGAAATGAACATCGTATTAGAGATAAAAGAATCAATACGTAAACTCTTAGACTCATCAAATGAGTACTCTCGTTTTAGCTCTCAATTTCATCAGCATCCCACCGATTACATTACAAAGCATTTCAATGATTTGATTAACAGATTAAAAAAACAAAGAAAACAATCCTTGAGCAGTCGCAGCTTAACTAAAATCAAAGATTTAAAAACAGAATGGGTAAACTATCTTAAAAATCCGAATCCTAGCAATATTGAATTAGGACGAATAATTCGCTTAGGTCTTTCTATACCTGGTCTTGAAGATGAATTAGAGTTTAGAAATTTAATTAAGAGGCAGGAGCCGCAGCCTATTCTGCTCAGATGGCTTAACGACTATATTTGGCGTTTTCAAATCTTAAATGAAGATTATAAATTTAAAGATGATTTTTGGTTAGAGCTACTAGAAGATTGGTTTTTTCAGCTTATTAATTCTAAGACACGTATCAATAAACTCTTTGAAAAGCATTCACTCTTACTGGAATTTGAAGTTTATAGAAAAGAGAAAAGTCATCTAGAGTATTTTCAAGCAGAGGCAGAAGGAATATTTAGCATACTAGAAGAACGCAAGCTTAGTGATGAAAGCTTATCAGAAAGTATTTTAGAAATAGCCTCTAATAAATTTCACGTGAAATTTTTTCCTAGTGATTCTTTCATAGATTACCTTTTATCTAAATACTTTAACTATCTTTTAGAAAAATACTTAGCTAATCGCTTTAATTTCGATCTATTCAAAAACATCCTACATGCTTTTACTCATCTACATTCTAGGAAAGGCTGTGAACGCTTTATTAAATTATTTAAAGCTATAGAAATGAATATTAATGATCGAGAAAAGAACGAAATAAAATCTTTTACGAAAAATAAATTAGGTGATCCTCGTATTCATAAGCCTGAATGGCAGATTTTAAGAGACAGTGACGAGGATATATATAAAAAAATTCGTTATTGGTTTAATGAACAGGAGTTTAATTTATTCTTTGAATTTGCTTTTAAAGACTCACCAGATAAGCATGGACGTAAAGAATGCTGGCTTAGATACTTATGGTACGCTGATGACTTGAGAATTTTTCTACCTGATCAATATAGGATAAAGGAATTTAAAAAATTAACTGAAAAAAAAGATATAAATTTGTTTATAGAGCCAATTCTAAATCACTCTTCGTTAACATCTTGTGTTATCAAAATAAATGAAATATTGATTTTTGAAACAGTTGATACGGGGACTGCTGCCTATGTTTACAATATTAACTCTATAAAAACTAAGGCTTCTCTTTCCGAGAATGAAAAAATTCTTTTAAAGTTCTACGATAATTACTTTGGCAAAAATGTAAGAGTGCCAATTCGTCTCAAAGACTATTTCATTTTTACAGATATAGCTTATGCTGCAAAAAAAGATCAAGCGTCATTCAGAAGATCTCCTCATTGGCGTTTCAGTCGTACTAATTGGCTCTGGAGTGACTCAGTCAAATCTATGATGGCAGAACTATATAAACTTACTCCTAAAGACCCTAAAACTGGAGAAGAAATTAAATATGCCTAATTCATTAAACGTCTTTTTAGATCTATTCAGAAAAAGAGGCTCTAGCAAAACCTCTGCATTAGGCTCGTTAAAGACTCGCATCAGATTAAAACCAGAACTTCGTGGTCTCAAACTGAGTTTAGAAAAAGATTTTCATGATGATCTCAGTATCTATAGTATTTTAAATAATAAAAATTTTTTCGGCATTAGTAGTAATGGCGATTATTTCATAGATTACGAGAATTTAAAGAATAATTTTTTGATAAATCTACAGAAAAGCTCTTTAGATAAAGGAACTGCTGAGACCTTAGGAATTAATTTCAGCTCTGAGGAAGAGGAAGAAGATAGCGAAGGTGAAGGTACTCTCAGCCTAAAAACAGCATTAGATGAGGATAGAAAAATCTTAGATTATTTTCCTGTCTTAAACACTAATAAGGAATTTAAAGTAACTGCGGAATTTAGCGGTAGTGAAATAGAACTCTGGCTTTCAATGAAGACTGAAAATGGCTTTCAAAATATTACAGATAAGATTAAAGAAAATGGCTTAATTATAGATTTACATCCCAAGGCTAAAAAGCAGTCCCTTACAGTATTACCATACTGGATTTATCAGCTTTTCGATAGTTATATAAATCAAAAAGAACTCTGGTCAGCGAATAACCCAGTTATCATAAGTGCTTTACAGAAAGTGCATGAATGGATTACTCAGCATGATAGTGATAATTCACTTTTACTAAATGATTTAAGACTGAGTGATGTAAAGATCTTTCATTATAATAGATTTGATTTATACGCCGCTAAATCTCTAGGAACTCGTAACAGTGAAGACTTAGCATCTCTAATACCCTTTAATGAAGAATTAGGCGAGGTCTTAAAATACGAAAACACAGAAAAAGCTTTAGAAGCGATACAGAGAGGCTTAAGAAACTGGGATACTCAGTCCCATACTATAAAAATCAGGACTGCACATGGTGAGAATATAGATTTAGGTTTAAATCCCTCTACTAAAAAGGCTCTCCTAAAACTAAAGACCGATTATCACCATAAAGCGAGTGATGCAATAATCGAAAAATTAAAATATCACTCTGATAACTCGATTCTAAAAGAGCTTCCAGAGTTTTATAATATTTTTAATCTAGATGTTAGCCAATACGGTCCTAGAGTAATAGGAATTGGTAAACCGATAGTTATACCTGGTCAATTTGGTAAAGTTCAACAAAAATCAATTTTCGATGGTATAGATAAGCTGATAGAGACAGAGAGTGGCAAAGATGCTGTCCACTTAGAAGATAATGATTTTATCAAAATCAATCTAGGAGACTCTAATCACGGAGAAGAAAATAAAAGTATTTCTCTTAACCTAGAAGATTTAAATACCGCTAAAGGGGAGCTTAAATTAGCAGCTCAGGGATCAAAGCGTAGCGTGGTTTTACAAGATAGTAAAACTGGAGAGAAAATCGAATTAGATATTACACGCCAAGAGTCTTTTCATTACATAAATAGCTGCTTAGATAAAGGCAGAAAATTATTTCAAAAAAGCCTAAAAGCAGAAAATAACTCTGAAAGTCTGCCTAAACCAGAGAATGATAAAGCACTAATTATTCAAACGAATGCTGAAGTTCAGGAATATGATGAAAAAAGCAATACAGATGAAATAAATACTTACATAGACTGGAATTTAATAGATACTAAAGATGGAATTAATATTTTCCTCTATCAAAAACAATGTATAGAGTGGCTAGTGAATTGCTTTATGGCTCCCTATCCAGGTGTACTTTTAGCTGACGATATGGGCTTAGGTAAAACTTTTCAGACTATGTGCTTTATTAAACTATTGATGAAATCTCTCTGGGAAAAGCGTTTTCCAGAAGCAGAATTTAAACCTATTTTAATAGTAGTACCACCAATACTTTTAGATAACTTTGAGAAACAAGCCAAAGATTTTTTTATAGATAGTGATGAATTTGACTTCACCATTCTACATGGTTCTCAAACAGAAGCTAGATCAATCTCTCCTAAAAAATATTTTAAAGATCCTGGTGCTAAAAGTATCCCAGAGGGGAAATTAGGCTATGCTCTCCTAGATAAAAATTTACTTTTACAGCATAAATGCATCATTATCACCTATGACACTATGGTTAATTACCAGCATTCTTTTGCTCAAATCCCATGGTCATTGCTACTCTGTGACGAAGTTCAGAAAGCCAAATCAGCTAAAACACAGGTATCTACAGTGTTAAAGGCAATAGCTACTAATGTTACTTTTAAAATTCTTATGAGTGGAACGCCTATCGAAAATGATATGTCTGAATTATGGAATATTATGGATAGCTCGCACGCAGGGCTTTTAGGGTCCTTAAAAGATTTCAGGAAAAAATATAAAGCTTTTTTTGATCAAGACTTACCAGATAGCGAAAGAGAAAACTGCTTTAGACACCTGATTAAAAACCTAGAATTTGGAAATTTCATCAAAGGTTATGCTAATGGCAGACTAAAATCTGAGGTAAAGAAAGATCTACCAGAGCTAATTTCAGCGAATATTTCTTTTAAACTAGAGAAAGAGGCTGAAGAGCATATAAACAGCATTTTAAGAAGTAAATACCCTGCTCTAAAGAAAGTAGGTTTAATAAAACAGTCCTCCATCCACAAATTTCTAGCTAATGGGAAAATTTATACTAAACCTCATTTTCAAGAATGGTTTGCAGAAAATGATCGTCTAAA
>RFQS01000159.1 GCA_009924885.1 Pseudomonadota bacterium
ACAAAGGCATGCTTACGCCTGAAAACTTAGGTGAATTTTACCCTGATCTTAAGCAGCCAGAACTAACTGCTTCTAATTGCCTATTTCATCAAAGATTTTCGACTAATACTTTTCCTGAGTGGCATTTAGTGCAACCCTTTAACCACTTGGCTCACAATGGAGAGATAAATACTATTGAGGGTAACCGAAACTGGGCTCAAGCTAAGAGAAAGATGTATTATTCGGAACCTTTACGTGAATTACAGTCTTTAAAATCATTAATTCATATGCAAGGCTCTGATTCTAAAAGCATGGACTCTATGCTTGAATTACTGTTAGCTGGCGGCTTTGATCTATTGACAAGTACTAAAATCTTAGTTCCACCAGCATATGAAGAAAATCCTAAATTAGATAAAAAACTAAGATCGATGTATGAATATTTTTCATTATTTATAGAACCTTGGGATGGACCTTCCGCTATAGCTTCTATTGATGAGGAGTATGCTATTTGTAATATAGACAGAAACGGTCTCAGACCGGCTCGCTACGTTCTGACAAATAAAGATGAATTCTGCATAGCCTCTGAATTAGGTGTAGTGGATTATAAAGCTGATGAAATAATTCTAAAAGGTAAACTAGGAGCTGGTGAAAGCATCGCTATAGATTTAAAAACAGGTTTAATACTTTTTGATAAAGATATTAGTGATTTAGTTTCATCTAAATATAATTACATAGATTTAATAGAAAGCAGTAGGGAAACTATAAATCAAGATTTTTCTTTAGTCAAAGAGGAAATAAATTTTGATGAAAAACTTCTGAAAACTTATTATAAATACAAGCAAATCAGCTTAGAGGAGCTGAATATAGTTTATACAGCACTGTCGAATAATGCCCAAGAAGCCTTATCCTCTATGGGAGACGATAGCTGCATTGCGGTACTTTCTAAACACAAGCGAAATTTATTTGATTATTTTAGGCAGAGATTCGCTCAAGTAACTAATCCACCTATAGATTCGATTAGAGAAAAAAATGTAATGTGCTTAAACACCTATATTGGTGCTATTGGTAATATATTTGAGGATTTCGCCGAAGGTCAAAAAAGGATAAAACTCTTATCACCAGTACTTTCTCAAATCAATTACATTAAAATTCTTAGTAATTATGATCAAAACTCTATCCAAGAGATAGACTTAAATATTCCATTTACAAAAGATATCAAGACTGCACTTCTAGAGATTAAAGAAAGCATTTTAAGTAATCTTAGTAAAAATAAAAACCTAATTATACTCAGCGATAAAGATATAAAAGAAAATCACTATCAGTTACATCCGCTCATGGCGACAGCTTTTATAAACTATTTTCTGATAACAGAAGAATTAAGAGCTAAAGTAAATATCATCGTCGTTACTGGTGAAGCTAAAGATCCTCATCATTTCGCTTGCTTAATAGCCTTCGGCGCTACGCTGATTTACCCTTATTTAAGTTATCAAGCAATTAATCAAATACACGCAGGTAAAAGCTTAGATGAAAAAGAGCAACTCTGCCGTAATTATCAAACAGGGATAGAGAATGGCATACTAAAGATTTTATCGAAGATGGGCATCTCCACTATAAATAGCTATCGGGGTTCTGGTCTCTTCGACATTCTTGGCTTAAATCAAGATTTTCTTAATTTCTGTTTTAATGGAAAACAAACAGTGATAGGTGGATTATCAATCTCTGACTATGAAACGGAATTAAGAGAGTTAGCGAAAGAAGCTTGGGATGAGAGTAAAGAAATAAACTGTGGCGGGATAATAAAATACTTACCGAACGCTGAAGAACACGGCTTTACACCACCAAGTATATTAAAACTACAAGAAGCCGTTAAGAATGATGATTATGAAGCTTATAAAGAATTCTCTAGTTTAATTACGAATCGAGAATATCTCTGCATCAGGGATCTTTTTGATATTAAAAGTGATAGGGAACCGATCTCAATAGAAGATGTAGAAAGTAAAGAAAGCATTATTAAAAGATTTTCTATTTCCGCGATGTCGCTAGGAGCTATATCACCAGAAGCACACAGCGCCTTAGCTGATGCTATGAATATACTCGGTGCTAGGTCTAATTCTGGTGAGGGTGGCGAAGATATTAAACGAATAGAAACTAATAGTCATTCTAAAATAAAACAGATAGCCTCTGGCAGATTCGGCGTTACAGCTGAATATCTTATAAACGCTGAAGTTATTCAGATAAAAATCGCTCAAGGAGCTAAACCTGGAGAAGGCGGTCAGTTACCAGGTTTTAAAGTTAACGCTATGATAGCGAAGCTCAGACATAGTAAAGAAGGGACTACTCTAATATCGCCTCCACCACATCATGATATTTACTCAATAGAAGATTTAGCCCAGCTAATTTATGATTTAAAAGAAATAAACCCTAGTGCTGAGATATCAGTTAAATTAGTTTCTTCACTAGGAGTAGCAACTGTAGCTCTAGGAGCCTGCAAAGCCAATGCTGATGCTATTACTATAGCTGGAGCAGATGGTGGTACTGGTGCTAGCCCACTTAGCTCCATCCGCTACGCTGGTTTCCCTTGGGAAATAGGTCTACTATTGACTCATAAATTACTACTTGAAAATAATTATCGAGATGATATTAGCCTGCAAGTTGATGGCGGTCTTAAAAACGGCTTAGACATTATTAAAGCTGCTTTAATGGGTGCTAATATTTTTGGTTTTGGCACTAGTGCTTTAATAACACTTGGCTGTAAATATCTTAGAATCTGCCATTTAAATAACTGTGCTACTGGAGTCGCTACCCAAAACGAAGTTCTACGTAAAGAACATTTCCGTGGTCTCAGCGAGCATGTCATTAGCTATATGAATTTCATCGCAGAAGAAATCAGAGAATATCTTGCTTATCTAGGTTACCAGAATCTAAGCGAGCTTATCGGCAGGCAGGATTTACTACAGCAAAAAACATCTAAAACCTCTAAGCAAGCTAATTTAGATTTTTCTCAGTTATTTATAAATTTAAACACTAAAACAGCAGACCCTAAAAATCCAGCTCAGGCAGAGAATGGAGTCACCCAGCGGTCTCTTATTTACAGAGAAAGCGAGAAGAAGCATATTCACATAAATGATGGAAATCATCTCAGCAAGAAGATCACAAATGATTACCAAACAAATCAATTAGCAGATATTTACAGAATATCAAATGCAGACCGCTCAATAGGAACAGCTTTATCTGCTTTTATCATTGAGAATGAAAGTATTTCCGATGAAATAAAAATTCTAAAAAAATCTGAGCTGCAAACCGAAATCAACTTAAAAGGTATTGCAGGTCAAAGTTTCGGAGCGTTTTTGATAGAAAGATTAATACTAAACCTAGAAGGAGCTGCAAATGACTATGTAGGCAAAGGTCTTTCGGGCGGAACTATCATAATTAGAACTCCTGAAGATAGAGCTTTTATAGCAAGAAACAGTGTAATCATGGGAAATACCTGCCTCTACGGTGCTACATCTGGAAAGCTTTTCGCTGAAGGACTCGCTGGAGAAAGATTTGGGATTAGAAACTCTGGAGCCACAGCAGTAATAGAAGGGGCTGGGGATTATGCCTGTGAATACATGACTGGCGGTACAGTAGTTATACTTGGCAGCTGTGGCATAGAGATAGGAGCTGGAATGACTGGTGGTAAGGCTTTCATTTTCGATCCAGAGTTTAAATTAGCAAATAGAATAAATGCTAAATCAGTTAAATTTACTTATCTAAAAGATTTAAATGAAACTCTTATCAGTGAAAACGCGAAAATTAAAGTTCAGGAACAGTCCCATGAAATATCGAATTATCTAAAGTCACTAATAGAGGAACATGCAAAGCTCACGAATAGTAGTTGGGCTAAGCATATAATTTCGCACTATAATGAATTAAAAGATTCTTTCGCTTTAGTTTACTGCTTAGATTCTAAAATAGAGGAGTTATTTACTGATGGATAATTATCACTTTCTCAACTCCACTAGAAAAGATCCTTTAAAAGCTTCTGCTGAAGAAAGGGTTAATAATTTCAATGAAATTTACAGCAATTTCAATACAGAAACCAGTATAGATCAAGCTTCTCGCTGTATCGACTGTGGAGTCCCTTACTGTAAATGGAGCTGCCCTGTAGTAAACCATATTCCAGAATGGCTAAAGCTCATAGCCAAAGGAGAAATAATTAAAGCAGCTGAGCTTTCTAATGAAACGAATAGCCTTCCAGAAATCTGTGGCAGAGTATGCCCGCAGGACAGACTCTGCGAAGGAGCTTGCACACTTAATTCTGGCTACGGTGCTGTCAGTATAGGAAATATAGAAAAATATATTTCAGACACTGCTTTCGCTCAAGGCTGGCAGCCAAAAAAAAGTTCTATTTGGCATAAAGATAAATTAGTATCCATCATCGGCGCTGGGCCAGCTGGCTTAGCCGCTGCTGACTTCCTTACTAGAAGTGGTATTCCAGTAAAAGTTTATGATAAATACCCTGAAATAGGTGGCTTACTCACTTATGGAATACCTAATTTTAAACTTGAAAAAGATATAGTTTTACGCCGAAGGAAAATCCTAGAGAATCAAGGAGTAGAATTTATTTTAAATACTGAGATAGGTAATACCATTGATTTTAAAGAAATAGAAGCTAATAGCTCAGCTGTTTTCCTTGGGCTTGGGACATATAAAGCCCTAACTGGCTCACTGAACATAAAGCAAGGTAGTGCTGTATATATGGCACTTGAATATTTAATTGATCGGATAGAAAACGAAGAAATTGAAGTTTGGCAGCCCCACAACAGGACTGCTGACAAACGAACAAGTTCAAGGCTGAGGAGGACGAATGACCGCAGTGTACTACAGGTACATGAGGATCATGAGGACGACGAAAACGCAGAAATTGAAGTTTGGCGGCAGTCCTCTATACCTAGTTTGAAGAATAAAGATGTAGTAATACTAGGTGGCGGTGACACCGCTATGGACTGCTGTAGGACTGCGATTCGTGAAGGAGCTAAATCAGTCAAATGCTTGTATCGAAGAGATTTTCAGAATATACCAGGCTCTAGGCGTGAAATAGAAAACGCTATAGAAGAAGGTGTAGAATTTATCTGGAATACCCAAGCCTTAGATATTAGTGAGAGTGATCATGGACTTTCATTAAAAACAGTAGAAACGGAATTAAAAAAAGAATTTAACTCTAAACGTCTAGTACCCGTGGTAAAAACTGGTTCAGAAAAGACTTTAAAGGCTGATGCTGTGATCATAGCTTATGGCTTCAATCCAAGTCCAGCAACGTGGCTTAAAGAAAATTCGATAGATACAGATGACTCTGGCAGAGTTCTAGTA
>RFQS01000160.1 GCA_009924885.1 Pseudomonadota bacterium
GAATTTGATTTTAAGCGCTATTTAAAAGATTTTGAGAAAGCTATTGATTCATTAATGATTAACGCAGAAGATCTTAGCCAAAATCCCAATAGATTACCACGATTAGAGCTTGCATCTTCACTGACGTTACCACTTAAAAATTCTAGTGTTGATTGTATAGTAACTTCTCCGCCGTATTGCACAAGAATTGACTATGCGACAATGACGCTCCCAGAGTTGGTTTGGTTAAAGATGGGGGTAAATGATATTAATCAATTAAGGCGAAATATAATCGGCACGACCACCGTTGAAAAAAAGCTACAGGAAATTACATTAACTCCTAAAGCCAAGGTAATTCTTGAATCAGTTCAGGCGCACGATTCTAAAGCATCTGCGACTTATTATTACAAAAATTTAAAAAGCTATTTTATGAAAATGGAATTGAGCTTCCTTGAACTAGCGAGAGTTTTAAAAAAGACTGGGTCTCTACATATCGTTTTACAAGACTCTAGATATAAGGATTTGGATTTAAAGATATCTGAGATATTTACTGAAAGCCTTGAAATGAAAGGGCTTCAGATCATAGATGAGTCAAGGTATATGTCAGAAGGCTTTAATTATCTTAGGGGGAATAGGGAGATTAATGAGGTGGTGTTTAGATGTCGGAAAATAGTATGAATTTAGTTAATCAAGTTTTAGATGCAAAAGAAAAAATTCAAGTAGAGAGGTTTACTTATGACTTAGACTGGGTTGTAAGCAAAATTAAAAGTGGTCAATTAAAAATACAGCCTGCTTATCAGAGAACTTTTGAGTGGACTATCGCTCAACAATCAAAGTTTATAGAATCTTTAATTCTAAATCTGCCAGTTCCACCGATATACATAGCTGAAAATGATAAAGCGGAATGGGAGCTACTAGATGGACTTCAGAGAATTTCTACTTTCTTGCATTTTATCGGAGAAATTAATCTTTTAAAGGCGATAGAATCATCACAGCTATGTAGAGAAGAGAGCGACTTAGAAGAATTTCTTGAGAGTGATGATTCAGATGAAGATTTAGAAAATATCTCAGAAGATATACCGAAATCACCTAGCTACCTTACTCTTAAGGGGTGCGATATAATCCCAGATTTAAATGGCAAAGATAAATCTTCATTAGATGCTCCTCTGTATAAGCGTCTTATCAATAAAGCTATAGATATTTATGTATTTTCATACACTGGAAAAGATCATGCTTGGATGCGTTACCATATGTTCATTCGAATTAATTCTGGTGGTACGAATTTATCTGCACAACAAATAAGAAACGCTTCTGTAAGGCTTCTTGATAATAAGGTCATTGATTTTATTAATGAAGAGCTTGCCACCGATGAGGATTTTAAAAAAACACTCAGATTACTTAAACGAAAATATAGTGTGAATCAAAATCGAAGAATGATTTTAGAAGATTTAGTTCTAAGGTTTTTTGCCTTTAAGAATAATAAAAATGCTTATACAAAAGATGTAAAGCCATTTCTAGATAAGTATTTAGAGGATTGTGCATTAGGGGAAAATAAGTTTGATGTAGATAAAGAGCGCTTAGTATTTAAAAAGACTTTCTCATTTTTAGCATCCAATTGCAATGAAGATTCATTTAAAATCGATGACAAGAAAAAAAACCTTTATCTATATGAAGCTCTTACGCTCACCATAGCTAAATGCATAGAGCAAGATCTTGATTTAAGTAAGTTAAAATCTGAATCAATAAATTCATTTATTAAATCGGAATATTTTGATAAAGCATGTTTTGTGAGTGGAGGAAAAAATACCCTTTCTTACCATGACAAAAGACTAGAGCAATTAGAAAAATATTTAAAAAGTTTAGGAATTAATATCAAGGATTAATCTTCAAAAGGTTTATACCGTGTATTTAGAAAAGCTTACTGATTATAAAAAACAAATGAATCAAATCACGAGATTAATCAGTGATTCTCACTCAAAGTATATTCTTCTGTCTAGGATTGCTATCTTTGAAGGTTTTTTATACGAAAAGATTTCAGAACATCCAACGTATTCACCTAGACCTGCTGATAAAACTTCGATTGAAGATAAAGTCAAATTTTTTAAAAACAGATACTATCTTCTGCACTTAGTCGAAAAAGATATTTCTACAGAGATTCATTATCTGATCAGTAAATTAAGATTAATTCGAAATCGAATTGCTCATGGTGATTTTAACTTAACAGCTAATATGCCTGTATGCACTTTTGTTGAAAAATTTTTAAATGAAGTGGAGACTTTATTCTTAAGAGCTGTTCCAACAGAGGACAGAGATCAAGTGCCTCAAGCAATAACAGATCGCATTTCGATATTCTCACTGGATAAGAATGACTTAAAAAATCTCGGGAATGATTTGGATAAAATATTAGGTTTTCTATAAATCCTTAATTTTTCAGTCCACTTTATTTACCAAGAAGAGCTACCAAAGGCATGAATGGCTATCGAATCATTAGTCAGCTTGATAAGGTTTACCCCGATATAGAACTCAGTGCCATTCACCCAGAGGGTTTGAATAATGAAATTACCAAAAGCTTTTATGATGAGGTTTTTAGAACAGAAAGAGAACTCTAAAAAGACTGTTGGACAACGAAAACGCAGAAAACGGAGTTGTACAACGGCCTGCTAAATCACCTGCTTAACAGGTATCTTCAACATATACCCCGCTCCACGCTTAGTGTGGATAAGCTTTCCATATTTTTTCTCTTTAAGCTTAGAGCGTAAGTATCTGATATAAACTTCGATTACATTACTCTCACCGATAAAGTCATAGCCCCAAACCTTATTAAATAAAAACTCACGAGTTAAATATTCTTCAGGGTGCATCATAAATATACGCAGTAAAGAAAATTCTTTAGTTCTCAGGGAAAGCTCTTCATCATTACGCTTTGCGATTCTTCCTAATTGATCCAACCAAAGATCACCGTAAACAATAACAGGATTCTGTCCTGGAGCCTTTCTTCTAAATATCGCTCTGATTCTCGCTAAAAGCTCGTCTGCAACAAAGGGCTTCACTATATAATCATCAGCGCCATTATCTAAGCACTTTACTTTATCTTCGATGCTATCTTTAGCTGTAATAAAAATTATTGGCTGATCAAAACCATCTTCGCGCACCTGCTTACAAACTTCTTCACCACTTAAACTTGGGAGCATACAGTCAAGCAAAATCAAGTCTGGATTATGTTCTTTAACAAATTTTACGGCTTGCAAGCCATCAACACTGGTTACCACATCGTAACCTTCGTACTTAAGTTCCAACTCAATTAGTCTCAGAATCTGTGGCTCATCTTCAACGACTAGAACTTTAGTGAGTTTAGGGTCTTTAATCGTTGCGGTCTGCATGGCTAAGTAAGTAGAATTCTACATACTTGCTAATACGCATGTCAATTCCTGCCTAAAGATAAATCCCATTTATTAAATAAAATTTTTTAAACTTGACAAGCAAATTCTTTTATCATTGAAGTTATGGACACAAGAATTGAAAAAGATACTATGGGCGAAGTCGCGGTACCAGCGAATAGATACTATGGGGCACAGACAGCAAGATCGCTTGCGAATTTTAAAATAGGTCACGATTTAATGCCACTTGAATTAATCAAAGCCTTTGCAATTCTGAAAAAGGCTTCAGCATTAGTTAATGCTGACCTAGGAATACTAAGTCAAGAAAAAGCTCAGCTTATCGAACAAGCTTCAGACATAGTTATCTCTGGTGAATTAAATGATAATTTCCCGTTAGTAGTCTGGCAGACTGGTTCAGGGACTCAAACGAATATGAATGTTAATGAAGTTATCGCGAATAAAGCAATTGAGCTAGCTGGTGGCGTACTCGGCTCTAAAAATCCTATTCACCCAAATGATGACGTTAACAAATCACAGTCCTCAAATGATACTTTCCCTACCGCTATGCATATCGCGGCAAAATCATATTTAGAGGATTCACTACTAAGCTCGCTAGAAGCCCTACTTGAAACTATGGATAAAAAATCCCAAGAGTTTTCATCTATAGTAAAAATCGGTAGAACCCACTTAATGGATGCGACACCACTTACTCTAGGACAGGAGTTTTCTGGCTATGCTCAGCAGCTCAGACAAGGTATAAAAAGAGTGAAGCTAGTACTAGAAGATCTTTCAGAATTAGCACTAGGTGGAACTGCCGTAGGGACTGGACTTAACGCTCACCCTGAGTTCGCTGAAAAAGTCGCAAAGAAGATTTCAGAAATTACTGGCAAAGAATTTATTTCAGCTCCTAATAAATTCGAATCACTTGCAGCGCATGACGCTCTAGTAATGGCATCTGGTGCTTTAAAGACACTAGCTGTTTCACTTATGAAAATAGCTAACGACATTCGCCTTTTAGGCTCTGGTCCACGTTCTGGGCTAGGCGAACTCAACCTTCCAGAGAATGAACCAGGTTCATCGATTATGCCAGGTAAAGTGAACCCCACTCAATGTGAGGCCCTCACTATGGTCTGTGCTCAAGTTATGGGAAATGATGTAGCCATCAGCATCGGCGGCTCTAACGGTCATTTTGAGTTAAATGTATTTAAACCACTTATCATCTTTAATTTTCTTAACTCCGCAAGGCTACTTACAGACGCCTGCCAATCATTCAATACTAACTGTTTAAGCGGCATTGAGGCTAACACTGAGAACTGCAAAAAGCACCTCTCTAATTCATTAATGCTTGTAACCGCTTTAAACAGTCATATCGGCTATGATAAATCTGCTGAAATAGCTAAAAATGCACACAAGAAGGGACTAACCTTAAAGGAGTCCGCTCTGGAACTAGCTTACCTAAGTTCAGAAGATTTCGACAAATGGGTTAAACCTGAGGAGATGTGCGGCCCGAATCTGGCAGCGAAAGCCCATGCTTAACTGAATCCATTGTGAAATGAAAAAATCCTGATAATTTAGGATCTTTCGAAATCTTTGCGGCTAGATGACCTAGAAAATCTTTTGCGATTCCTAATATTTCTTTCGGATTCTCTAAGATGGGACTGTTGCCAATCCTAACGAGTAAATACCGATAGGCATTTGCATTAAGAGTCTTTGCAGGAGTAGGTTTTGATGATAAAATCAATGAAGATATGTTTACCAACGAGTCTCTTCAATTA
>RFQS01000017.1 GCA_009924885.1 Pseudomonadota bacterium
TTGCATTTCTTCATCAGCATTTCAGTCGCTACTTCAGTGTGCTTAGAATCTTGCTGACTAACTCTAATCCATTTTCTATCAAAATCAGCACTAGCCGATAATCCAAGGAAGAGAATCAAAGCCCAAGCGAAAGGTATTGAAAATCTCATTTTTTTAATCATCTAATCTTCGATATTAACAGAAAGTGAGTTTTTCCAATATTTCAAAATAAATTTGCTAACATTACTACTGATTTTATATAAGGAAACTACCCTATGGCTATCAAACCCGAAGAAATTACACAAATTATCAAACAACAAATTCAGAACTTTCCTGATACACAGATCTCACAAAACGTTGGCTCTGTTCTCAGTGCTGGTGATGGTATTACGAGAATTTATGGACTCAGCAGCGCTGTTAACGGTGAATTAGTAGAGTTCGATGACGGTACTAACGGCATGGTTATTAACTTAGAAGAAGATAACGTAGGCGTCGTTCTTCTCGGTCAGGGAGAGGGTATTAAAGAAGGTACTCAAGTTAAATCCACTGGTAAGCTAGCTGCAATTGGGGTCAGCAACGAAATTCTAGGCAGAGTAGTAGATCCACTAGGTAAAGTTCTTGATGCTAAACAAAACTATCATATAGATAAATTTATGCCATTAGAGAAAATAGCTCCGGGTATAGTTAAGCGTAAATCAGTACACGAACCACTTCAAACAGGAATCACTTCCATCGACGCTATGATCCCTATCGGCAGAGGTCAAAGAGAACTTATCATCGGTGACAGACAGACTGGTAAAACAGCTATCGCGTTAGATACCATTTTAAATCAGAAGAATGTTCCAGAAGCAGATAGACCTATCTGCGTTTATGTATCTATAGGCCAAAGACAAGGCTCCGTCGCAAGAACCGTTAAGAAATTAGAAGATGCTGGTGCTATGGCTTACACAGTCGTAGTTCACGCTGGTTCTACAGATAGCTCTGCCTTACAATTTTTAGCTCCATATGCTGGCGTAGCAATCGCCGAATACTTTCTAGCTCAAGGTAAGCATGTTCTTTGTATTTATGATGACCTTACTAGACACGCTTGGGCCTACAGAGCAATGTCTCTTCTTCTAAGAAGACCACCAGGTCGTGAAGCTTATCCAGGTGATGTATTCTACATTCATTCAAGATTACTTGAAAGAGCTTGTAAGCTGTCTGATGCAGAGGGAGCTGGTTCTATAACAGCTTTACCGATTATCGAAACGCAGGCTGGTGACGTATCTGCTTATATTCCGACTAACGTAATTTCCATTACTGATGGACAGATATTCCTAGATACTGGTCTATTTAACGCTGGTGTAAGACCAGCGATTAACGTAGGTCTATCTGTATCTAGAGTAGGTGGTGCAGCACAAACTAAAGCTATGAAAAAAGTAGCTGGTAAGCTTAGGCTTGAACTAGCTCAATTTAAAGAGCTTGAAGCTTTCGCACAGTTCGCTTCAGACTTAGATCCAGCGACACAGAGACAGATCACTCGTGGTAGAAAATCAGTAAAAGTTCTAATTCAAGATGAATTCTCTCCACTTACGGTCGGCGAGGAAGTTTCTGTAATATTCGCTGCTGGACAAGGTATTCTTGACAGCATTGACGATACAAAAATCACCGAATTCAAGAAAGGCTGGTTTGAGTATTTCGCAGCTAATCATAAAACACTTAAAGAGAAGCTTGATAGAGGAGATTCATGGGACGATGATATCGTTAAGGAACTTCTAGAAAGTCTTAATAAATTCAAAGAGAATCTCTTTCTCTAAGTGTTATAATATTTAGTCTTGTATAAAATTCAAGGTAATCAGTCATGTCTTCAATAAAACTATTAGATAAAAACGGTAAAGAAACTAAAAACACAGCGGATTTCGATTCTAGCCTGCTTAGTATAGAGCCTAATAAGCACTTAATATATTTAGCAGCAGTTAGGCAGCAAGCCAATGAAAGAAGTGCTCATGCTAAATGTAAAACTAGAGCAGAAGTACGTGGTGGTGGAGCTAAGCCTTGGAAGCAAAAAGGTACTGGTAGAGCAAGAGCAGGTAGTTCTAATTCACCTCTATGGAGAGGCGGCGGTGTCATGTTCGGGCCTACAGGTAGAGAGAATTACACTAAGAATTTAAATAAAAAAGCTAGCAAGAAAGCTGTTCTATCTGCTCTTCTTCAGGTTATTAATAAAGGGGATTTAGTAGCATTAGAAACTCTAGAAATCCAAGAAGGTAAAACTAAAGAGATGCTTCAGATCCTAACTACTTTAGGTCTTAATAACACAGGACTTTTAATCGTAGTAGAAACAAATGCAGTAAATTTAGATTTATTAAAAAGAGCTTCTGGAAATATCGCTAGAGTAAGATTAATTACTTCTGATCGTTTAAACGTAGTCGATATGCTTAAAGCAGAGAAAATTCTCATCACGAATAAAGCACTTAAGGAAGCTGAAGAGCGTTTCCAAATGTTTGTAGGAGCTGAGGCTAAGTAAGGAATTTAAATCATGGCATTAAAATCTAGTAAAGCAGTTTATATAATCAAAAGACCTATCATTACTGAGAAGTCTACTAATATGTCTGAAATGAGTAAATTTACTTTTGAAGTAGATGCTCATGCAAATAAATTTCAAATCAAAGAAGCTATTGAAGAGCTTTTTCCTGATGTGAAAGTTAAAAAAATAAACGTCGTTAAAATGTTCGGCTCTTCAAGAAGAAGTGCTAAAGGCAGAACGAAGCCTAAAGATGGTAAGAAAGCTATTGTTACCATTGAGGGTGGTCATATTAAATATTTCCCTGAAGTTTAATTTCTCTGGGTGAGATGATATCAAGAAGCTCCCACTGGAGAATTCGAATCTTTTTTAAATAAAAACTCTTCTGCAAGCTTAGATGAAGCTTGAGCGATAAACTTAACTGGATTTTTGAAAGGACTAACAATAGATTCCAAATCGTTTCTCTGCACCTCATTTCTAACATTAGATACTTGAGTAAATATCTTCGCAAGAGCATCTGACCCCATCTGCAAGTGAGTTTCACCAGTTAGATCTCCAATAGCCCCCATCCCAAAGAAAACTCCAGAAAGCCAGTTAAAGAAACGTCCTTTCTCTAAATTCTGTAAATTAGCCCGATCTAGCACTAAACCTGTCATACCGAGCACGTCTCCAACAATCTTACCTAAACCATGCTTGCCCGTCGCATTGAGTAATAAACCACTTAGTGAACCAGTAGCACCAAGAAAGCCCATTAACCCTTTTTGGTTATTTAATAAAACATCAGAAAATATAGATCTCGTTTTTTCAAATGCAGAGCGTGATGTATCGCTCATTATTTTAGAGATATCATTAGCAATCTCAGATGACAACTCATTTACCCTCTCAAAAACCACTTTAAATGAATCTCCAAGCGAATTAAAAGGCTTACCTTTTTCTGGTTTCAATGGTGAATTACTAGATTTTACAGCAGCATTATCTAACTCCATTAAACCTGCATAGAGTCTACGAGCAGAATATATCCACTTAACTGGTAAAAAAGCAAAAGGAATGTCAACAGCATTAGCAAGAGCCATTAGACCTCTATTCTGCTTAAGACCAGTCAGTGTACCTAGTCCGCAATTTAATAATAAAAAACTCCTATAAGCAGCCTGCCCAAGTAAGTTTCCAGCTTTATTTTCCTTAAGTTTAGAAAATTCCACCCCCATATTAATCGCCGCAGTAGCTCCATTCAACCAGTTAGAAACTATTTTCCTCACTGGGTTATGAGCATCCGATACATTTAATATAAAATCAGCAACAGTATTTAAAGATTTATCTCTTAAAAAATTTTCAAGAACATCAAGTCCAGTCTTGGGCTTAGGTGCTTTATCTTTTGTTTCAGTATTAAGATCATTGGTAGATATTTCAGTCAGTGACACTTGTGCTACCTGGCTCGTAGCCTCTCGCTCCGCTTCTAAAGAAAGTTTTAGCTGTTTTTCACCCTGAGCTTGAGCTTCTGGCTTGGAATTTCCCTCAAGGGAAACTAAAGCGGTCTGACCACCAATTTTAGGTCTATTTAGAGTAGCTGACTCTAAGTGCATAAATAAATCAATTAATTAGTTAAGGATCCGCTGAAAAATGCTCAAAGTAGCATTTCTTGACAGAATGCGTACAGACACTCTTTCATTTATACAATTATGTATTACAAGCAGAACTTTAAGCAATCATGTAAATCTTTAATTTTTATTAAAGATTTACGTAGTGGGGCTGTTCACAAACGTGGGCGTGTAGCCAAACGAACAAGTTCAAGCTTAAGCTAAGGTTCTATGCATATCGGGAATAATATATAAATATGGATCTCTCTGCTTTTAAAGAACATATTCAGAATAATATTATTAGCCGTTGCGATAAAGCTCTAGAACACCTGAAAGAGACAAGAAAATGGCATGGTTATGTCAGTAAGGTAGTCGGACTTTTATTAGAAGCACAGCTCCCAGGATCTACTATAGGAGAGCTTTGCAGCATAGTCACAGAAAATGGTGATAGTAAACTCTGTGAGGTAGTAGGTTTTAGGGGCACCACAGCCTTAATGCTCTGTTTAGAAGATGGTAAAGGTATCAGCCAAGGATGCAGTGTCTATCCTAGTGGTCATACTTTACAAGTCGGTCTTACAGAGGAATTATTAGGCAGGGTTATAGATGCGATAGGCGTACCAATGGATCACAAGCCAGTACCAGTATATGAAGAATATAGAGACATAGAACAACCAGCTCCAGACTCTTTCGGCAGACCTAGAATTCACGACGTATTTTCTACTGGTGTAAGGGCAATAGATGGTCTTCTAACTTTAGGAGTAGGGCAGCGTGTAGGACTTTTCGCTGGTTCCGGTGTAGGTAAAAGTACGACGATGGGAATGCTCGCCAGATACTGCTCTGCTGATATTAACGTGATCTGCCTAGTGGGGGAGCGTGGTCGCGAGGTACAGGATTTTCTGGAAGAAAGTTTAGGTGAAGAAGGACTGAAAAGATCAGTCTGCGTAATCGCTACAGGTGATAGACCTGCGATGATGCGTATGAAATGTCTATTTACAGCGACTACTATAGCTGAATATTTTAGAGATAAAGGTAAGAATGTATTACTCATGGTAGACAGTATGACCCGTACGGCGATGGCTGCAAGGGACGTAGGTCTA
Organism: Pseudomonadota bacterium; assembly: GCA_009924885.1. GTDB lineage: Bacteria > Cyanobacteriota > Vampirovibrionia > LMEP-6097 > LMEP-6097 > LMEP-6097. The sequence continues at coordinate 5,154 of RFQS01000017.1, forward strand.
GCAGTAGGAGAGCCTCCTACGATGAAGGGATACACGCCTAGTGTGTTTTCTATGATACCAAGAGTATTAGAAAGAGCTGGTAAATCACAGCTCGGTTCTATAACAGCCGTTTATGCAGTATTAGTAGAAGGTGATGACGTAAATGAACCGATAGCCGATACCGTAAGGGGTGTACTTGATGGTCACATATGGCTTTCAAGGAAAATCGCAGAGCGAAATCATTTCCCAGCTATAGATGTACTCGGTAGTATAAGCAGGCTTTTTACAGAAATCACAGATGAGCAGCATCAAGCCTCAGCGGCTAATATGCGTAACCTAATGTCCACCTACAAAGAGAATGAAGATTTGATTAATATCGGTGCTTACGAAAAAGGCTCAAATGCTAATATAGATAAATCAATAAACTTGAAGGGAGAAATAGATAAATTTCTCAAACAAGGTAAAAAGGAAGCAACGCCATTTCCTCAAACGGTACAGCATCTAAATTCGATAATGCGCTAAACCTAGCGAAACGGAATATTTTTACAGGTAGAATAAATAGCATTCTAAAAAGGCTTCTAGATATATTTTTAAGTCTTTCAGCTATTATCCTTTTCAGCCCATTACTGATATTAATTTTTCTATTAATTAAAAAAGATGGAAGTGGCTCAGCACTTTACATACACACTAGAGTAGGAAAAGATTTTAAAGAATTTCAGTGTTATAAATTCAGAACTATGATCTTAAATGCAGACCCTAACAGGCTTGCTGAAAGTCCCGATGATGATCGCATAACTGCCATCGGAAAAATATTACGTAAAACCAGCTTAGACGAGCTGCCACAGATATTTAACGTTTTAAAAAGTGAAATGAGCATAGTCGGACCAAGACCCGCTCTGCCAGTACAAGTAAAACATTTTTCTGAAAAAGAAAAGTTAAAACTAGCAGTGAAACCAGGTATCACAGGCTGGACACAGGTCAACGGCAGAAACTCTATTCCTTATGAAAAGCGTATGGAGCTAGATACTTGGTATGCAGAGCATCATAATGTAGTTCTGGATCTATGGATTATTCTTAAAACCTTTAAGGTTCTGCTTTTTCCAGATAAAGGTATTTATGATCTTAATTCTAGTTCGCCCACTGAATGATTAAGCATGATAATTTAAAAATGAATTAAAATTGATTAAATGCCTCTTCCTTTTTCATCTCCTGGACCTATACTATTTGACTTCGGTGTTACGCAGATTCGTTGGTATGGTTTAATGACCGCTCTCGGCTGCCTGACTGCCATTTATACTGGTTCTAATATCCTAAAGGAAAGAGGATTAAAGAATAACCTTAATGTCTCATTCGATGATTTTTCTAATTTCGCTTTAGTCGCGGTCGTTACTGGAATTATCGGTGCTAGAGCTTGGTTCGTCTTGTTAAATATAAGTTATTTTTGGGAACATCCTCTGGAATCTTATCAGATCTGGCTTGGTGGGCAGAGCATACAGGGTGGTCTTATTGGAGGAATCTTAGGCACTTTGATTTATAGTTATTTTTTTCAGAGATCGAAAAAAAATTCTGAATTAAATTTAAGTGAAAATGCAGAAATTGGGCGTGTAGCCGAACGAACAAGTTCAAGGCTGAGGAGGACGAATGACCGCAGTGTACTACGGGTACATGAGGATCATGAGGACGACGAAAACGCAGAGCAGAAAATGGAGTTCCGCTACACGCCCACTACAGCTTGCAGCTAAGTGCCTTGGCGATTACAGCCCCACTAGGGCAAGCTATCGGCAGATGGGGGAACTTCTTTAATGAAGAGGCTTTCGGCTCAGTAACAAGCTTACCTTGGGCATTATATATCAGCCACACGGGCAAATATCACCATCCTACTTTTTTATATGAAATGCTCTGGAATCTACTCAGCTTCAGTATTCTAATAAACACTCACAAAAAACTAGAGAATAAACAGTGTATAGGATTATATTTCATACTTTACTCTCTAGGACGGATTTTCATAGAACAGCTTCGCACTGATAGTTTATACGTAGGACCAGTAAAAGCAGCTAGCCTTATTTCTTTTCTTGGGATAGTCTTAGGGCTTGGCCTTCTTTGGCATAAACGCAAAGCTGATTAAATATTTTCAAAGGGCTTCCACCAAAACCAGCTTCCTGAAAATCTTGCAGATTAATTTCTATCCAATTTAAGAAATTTTTCTTAAAATCAGTTCTTAAAGTTATCCCAGAATCAGTATTATATTTTTTATCATATTTTTTTTCTTGTCTAAATTCTTCATCGGCTATATCTAAGACAAAAGTAGCTGTTTGAACGATGTCCCAGTCAGGCTCCTCCCGCTTATTCACTCTAAACATATTAAGATGATGACCATAAAGACCCGCGAGATTATCAGATATCCTCATCCTGCCATTCTCTGGAAGTGTAGTTTCAGCCAATATCGCAAAAAGCTGATCACTCCACGCTAGCTGTCGAGTATTAGGAAGAGCTTCATGTAATGCTCGCAATGAAGAGTTAGTAAGATCATCATTCCATGTATTAATTTCTAACTTTATTTCAAGACCTTCCAATTGCTCCGAAATAAGTTGTTGAGAATCTGTCATCTTTGGAGCCGCAAATAATAATGATTCATCTCCAAGCAAAGAAAGCTTTAAATAACAAAATACCATCCTTTTGTCACCTAATGTCAATTCCTTTGTCAATAAAGAATTAGCTGCTTTCTGAAGTTCTTGGTGAGAAATAGTATAGTGAATTATGCAATAATATTGAGACTTACAAATCTTTTTAATAAAAAACTTTCATTAAGGTCAGCCCCTCTGGGGCTTCAGCTTTAGCCTTAAGTAAACTTGAATCAGTTGATTTGGAAATAGCCTCATTATTATCAGTAATAAGGGGATTTGGATTTTTTACTGAAAAATTCGGCTCTAATCTACTCACATCTTCACCCTTAGCCGCGAATTTCCCTACTTGAATAAGTTCTCCAACTATACGCCTCACCATATTTTTCAAGAAACGATTCGAGCGAATATAATATTTAAAGCAGATACCGCTCTCCTGAAGCATTTCAGACTTCATAACATTACAGACTGGATTTTTCACATAGCTTTCAGCTCTATAATAAACACTAAAATCATGCTCCCCAAGGAATTTCTGGGCATGGGCTTGCATCGCATTAAAATCTAAAGATTCTTTTACCCAAATTAAACTATCCAAACGCAATACTGGCCTATGTTTACGAATAAATATTTTATACATATACTCTCTTGCGGTAGCCGAGAATCTTGCATCGAAATCATCTCCGACTGGCTCAATTTTTACGACTGCCATATCATCAGGTAAAATACCGTTTAAACCAATTAAAATTTTATCGGGATTCAATAAAACCAGCTCCAAGAAGGAATCATGGCAAGGCTCACGCACTCCATCTCCATCGTCCTGATTTAAGTGAAAATTTACTACTTGCCCGATGGCATGAACACCAGCATCTGTACGACTAGAAAAATTAGTCGCGATATTTGAGCGAAAATAGATACTTAAAGCTTTGTCTAATTCACCCTGAACAGTCCTTTGGGACTGCCCACAATCTTCAATTTCTGCGTTTTCGTCGTCCTCATGATCCTCATGTACCCGCAGTACACTGCGGTCATTCGTCCTCCTCAGCCTTGAACTTGTACGATTGCGAGCAGTCCCACTCTGTGATTGCTTTACATTCTGAATCTGCGAACCAGAAAAGTTTTCACCATTATATTCAAGAATTAACTTAAAATTAGACAATTACTCTGCGTTAGCAACTACTACAACTAAAGCTGGGCGAATGACTTTTCCTTGCAGCTCATAACCAGCCTTAATAACTTCAAGGATAGTACCTTCTGGATGTTCCTCTGAAGGCACACTTGTAACCGCTTCATGTAAAGCTGGGTCAAAAAGCACATCAGTTTTAACCTCAGCTATCCCAATTGCCTGCAAAGACATCTGAAACTGCATCTTAAGCATATCAAAGCTCTTAAGAATCTCCTCAAAAGCAGTCTCCATCTTTATACTCTTCTTAGCGAAATCAAAATTATCAATAGCTGGCAGTATAGCCTCAATCGTTGACTGGGCGCCATATTTACGTAAATCATCTTTATCTTTCTGAAAACGCTTAAGCATATTCTGCTGATCTGCCCATAATCTTTTATAGCTTTCATCAAGCTCTTCAAACTCTTTTTTTAATTTTTCATATTTAGCGAGTAAACTAAGATCTGTAGAGGAATCAAAGCTCGCCTGAGTGTCCTTCTCACTTGAAGGAGAAGACTGCTTCTGAGTCACTTCTTCAGATAACTCAAAAGAATCTATACTAGGATCTTGATTCAAACTGTCTTTCATATATTCTCTCATCTCAGCATCTTTAAGCATTTCCTGATTTAATTTCCGCTTTAATTCATCAGCATTGTTCTTTTTAACACCTATAAATTCATCGGACATAGAAATTTAACCTTGAGCTTTTATTATTTTAGCAAGTTTGAACTAATCAATCTTTTCAAGTTCTCTATAGCCTTAGGAAAATAATTATACCTAATAGATTTTTCGTTTGAAAAGCTTATAAAAGCTTTATTTAAAGCGAGAAAAGTGTTTATAGTTTCTGCATCATTGTTAAAAATCAGACTCATCTCTGGAACATAGTTTAAAAGACGCTCAGATGAATTAATAAGCGGTAGCATCCCCTCATCAGTCTTATCCATAGCGATTTTCAGTAAATTATAAAAAACGAAAATTTCAAGCGAAAAATCTCCATTAAAATCATTAAAGATTGATTTTAGTATTTCCTCTGAAAGTAACTCTGCTATAAAATCCAAAACTGAATCTAGATTAGTATCTTTAGCTTTATTATCTATCTTATTATGAAAGACACCGCTAAAACGTCCACCCATAGGGATCTCCAGGAAATCTAATAAAATTTCCTGGACAGAAGTATCTGAAAAGAACTCAGACATATCGAAAATCTTAAAAGATTCTGGATAAATACGCTCTAACTGAGCAGCTTTCAAATAATAATCATCCCAAAAGTAAGCAAGAGCAGCTTCTTTTCCCAAATCATATTTAGGGAAAGAGTTCCCGAGTATATCATTCTTTAAATATAATCCCTGAGCAAAACATTCATGATCAGCACTAGACCAAAAGTTAAAATTCTTCTGATTATTCATCCATGACTTTACAGTCTCAGCCTTATCTCGCCTTAAGCAGACCACACGAATATCAGTATTCGCAGAAAATAGGTACTCTTGCTCAGATCGAAGTTCTACATTTTCGGCGCTATTGCTCTTTAATAAAGGTTCTACATAATTCAACAAAGAAAAATTAACTTCACCTACATTAGGATAGTCTATGGTAGATGTTTTACTGAGCTTCGCCAATAAAGAATTTAAGCTTGCAGGGTCAAAAACCCAAGGCAATAAAACGCTTTCATGCAGAGTGTTAATTTTCTGCAAATTAAGAAAAGTCATCAACCCTTGAGTACCACAACGTCCTGTACCTATACCAAGCACCACCATGGGACTGCTAACAATCTTCAATTCCTGCATTTTGTCGTCCTCCTCAGCCTTAAACTTGTACGCTTGGCAGCACTTCTTTAAAGACTGATTTCATGCAGCTTATAAACAGGGCCTTCAGTGCAGACTCTAGAATAATTTTTATCTCTCTCAAAACCCTCATTATAATTACATACACAAGCAAGACAAGCACCAACCCCACAACCCATACGCTCTTCAAGGGACATATAAGCCAGCTTATCTGAGCTAATCCTAGACTGCAAAGCTTTTAGCATTGCCTTGGGTCCACAGCTATACATAACATCATAGGACGGCTCCCAATCTACAATTTCTGCGTCCTCATGATCCTCATGATCCTCATGTACCAAGGGTACACTGCGGTCATTTGTCCTCCTCAGCCTTGAACTTGTACGATTGTGAGCCGTCCTATCAGAAGATGATTCACAATCTACAATTTCTGCGTCATTCAGGCTTTCAATCTTCGCAAGTGCATCTGTCACAAAGCCTTTCATGCCATAACTACCATCTACAGTCGTTATAAACACTTCACCTAAACTCTTAAACTCATTTTCATAAAATACATCTTTAGCAGCGTTAAAACCTAATATCGAAATAATGCTATGCCCAGCAGCTTTCAGCTTACGTCCTAAATAATATAGAGGTGGAACACCTATACCACCACCGATTAATAATACTTTTTTAGTTAAACACTGTTTCTGAAGATCGCCTGTGGAGTTTTCACCATTCTCGTATTCAGCTGGCAATTCAAAATTATTCCCGAGTGGAGCTAAAATATCGATCTTTTCACCAGCCTGATATTCACTCAATAGCGTGGTTCCCCGTCCCTCCTTACGGTAAAGCACAGTAAGATATCTTTCATCATCACTAATGTCGCATATACTCATAGGTCTTCTCAAAAGAGGATCTAATCCCTTAGAGCATTTCACATGCAGAAATTTACCAGGTTTAAACTCATCATGCGGGAAACTATCTTCGAGAACTAATTTAAAGATATTATCTGCTATAAGAGTATTTTCTACAACACTTGGAAATATTTTTTTCATCGAATCGCCCTCTCTAACACGGCCATACGCACCGCCACACCGTTAGCAACCTGTTTGAAAATTAAAGATCTATCTGATTCTACCAATTCATCATCTATCTCAACACCTCGATTGAAAGGTGCTGGATGCATAATTTTAGTATGTGCTTGCATTAAAGCTAATCTAGCAGAGGTTAAGCCAAACTGGTCACGATAATGACCTAAGCTAATATTATGCCTCTCGTTCTGAATTCTCAGTAACATCACCACATCTGCGGTACTAAGAGCTTCTTCTATATTTAAAACCTTCATTTTAAAAGGAAAAGCATTAGCATCTGGAATAAAAACATCAGGTCCACAGAGGCTTACATTCGCTCCAAATCGCTGTAAAGCATGTAAAGAAGACCTTGCTACCCTACTATGTTTCACATCACCGATAATACTTACTTTTAAGCCTTCAAAGCTACCAAACTCTTTTTTAATAGTCATTAAATCCAAAAGTGCCTGCGTAGGATGCTCACTAGTACCAGCTCCTGCATTAATCAAAGATGTCGTTTTAATTTTATCTGCAATCTCCGACAGTAAATACTCTTCAGATGAACGCACTATCGCTATTCCTACGCCCATAGACTCTAAAGTTCTAATCGTGTCATAAAAAGTTTCCCCTTTCTGAGAGCTAGAGCTTTTATAATCGAAATTAAGAACGTGTAAATTTAGCTTCTTGGCAGCCACCTCGAAGGAAAACCTAGTCCTAGTACTAGGTTCAAAAAATAAATTACAAACTATAGGCTTATTTAAAGACTTTAACGACTCAGGCAGTTCATCATCACTCTGCGATGCCCAATACTCAGCTCTATCAAGAATGCTTAGTATCTCTTCACGAGATAATTCTGCAAGAGAAATTAAGTGCTTGGCGTACATTCCAAGAAATAATCCTAACATGGCACTGCTGCCGAACTCCAATTTCTGCGTTTTCGTCGTCCTGCGTGCCTTGATTAAGGCACTAATCCCAATTCCTTGAAAAGCTCTCGCCAAGGAAGAATTAACACATTACCTTCTTTTCTTCTTCTTGGGCTTAGGCTACAGCAAATAAGCCGAGCGCTAGGAACTTCCTCTGCAAAACTCTCTAAGCCACGCAAGTCTTTAGGCTTAATGTTAACATCCTTAGCTTTAATTTCTATCGCAAAAACGCCACGAGAAGGGCTTTCAGCAATAAGATCAACTTCGAGTCCAGAGCTTGTTCGATAATAGGAGAATTTAAAATCAGTCCTAAAAGTATCTGCAATACTTATAAGCTCCCTTATAACAAAATGCTCAAAACTTTTCCCAAAACTACTGTTTCCTTCTGAACTAGCTAGCGACAAGCTGTTAGCTAAAGCCCTTTGCACCCCCATATCAAAAAGATAAAATTTAGGACGCTTAGAAAGCCGCTTGCGCATTGATCTCGTGAAAGGTAAAAGAAAAAAACCTATAAGCGTATCTTCTAAAATTTGAAAATACTCTTTTACAGTGTTTGCACTTACCCCTATATCAGTAGAAATATTTGAATAGTTAATCTGATTACCATTTTCCTCAGCGACAAAATCAAGAAAACTCATAAAACTCACAAGATTACGCAATAAAGCCTCTTCCTGAATTTCTTCTCGCAGATAAGTACCACAATAAGCTTTTAATTTTTCTTTACGAATCTCTTCTTCTTTCTCTAAATAAATAGCAGGCAAAGTGCCATAATCCAAAGCCTTGTTCAAATCAAAGCTTGCGCCTAATTCTAAAAAATTTAATGGATACAATGAATAACTCAAAGCTCTACCAGCAAGTAAATTGGCTTGACCTCGCTTAAGCTTTCTTGCAGATGAACCACTTAAAACAAATCTTGGATTAGATTTATCATTCTCAATCAAATAGTGAACTATATTTAAAAGCTCTGGTACTCTCTGAATTTCATCTATTACCACGTGTGTAATAGATAAATCTCTTGCTAGGACTTCATCCTTGAGTAAACCTGGACGTTTTAGATATCTCTGATAATTACTAGCCAATAATAGATCAATAAAGATAGTGCCATCATCAGAAAAACTATCTCTAAGTAAAGTACTTTTACCAACCTGCCTTGGACCAAAGAGAAAAAAACTCCGCTCTTTAGGCAATATCAAACTTCTTGTAAAAGCAGAGTCCATTTAGATAATTTACCACAAATCCGCAGCACAGTTGCGAATTTACATAGTTTTTCCGCATAATCACTGCGAATTTACATAGGTTTCTTGCAGAAATTGGAGCTTGCGAGTAGTCCCTTACAGGGCGGAGACGCCATCTATCCAAGCGCCCCCTAAAACTTTCTCGGGATGAACTGGATCATAGAATACCATCGCCTGTCCTGGAGTAACAGATTCAACAGGTTCTTTAAACTGTACTTCCACGAAATCAGAAGCATCTACGTAAACTTGAGCAAGAGTAGGCTCCGCATTATAACGAATCTTAGTTAAGGCAGCAAAAGAATTCTCAGCATCTAACACTGGGGTGCCAATCATATTTCTTCTATTTCCTATAGCTCTTTGAGACAATAATTCTTCTTTAGTTCCGACGTAGACGGTATTAGCATTAGGATCTATTTTCGTTACATATAATGGCTCAGAGTAAGCGATACCAAGCCCTTTGCGCTGACCATAAGTATAATTAAAACTACCTTTATGGGAACCAAGTACTCGACCTGAATTTGCAAGAATAATAGGTCCTTCCTTTTCCCCAAGTATACGTGTTAAATAATCAGCATTAGTCATGCCATTACTAACGAAACAGATATCTTGAGAATCAGCTTTAGAAGCGACACACAGTTCACCTATATTCGCAAGATCGCGAACTTCATCTTTATTAAAATCAGCTAAAGGGAAAATCGTCTTAGAGAGTTGGTCTTGAGTCAAGCCCCAAAGCATATAACTCTGATCTTTTTTATTCCCTAGAGATCTATATAGATGCCACTCTTGGGTCTGATCTTCTAAAACTAAACGAGCATAATGACCAGAAGCTAAATGGGTCGCACCTAAATTTTGAATAGAATACTCCAGTAAAGCACCCCATTTCATATCATTATTACAACTAATACAAGGAATAGGCGTTTCACCACGAGCATATGACTGATGAAAATCTTTTATTATCCCGTCAGCGAAGGCCTGCCTTAAATCTACAGCGTGATGCTCTACACCTAAATGATCACAGATTCTTACAGCATCCACTACGCCATTATCACAGCACTTACCAGAACCTGATATTAACCAAGCCGTTATCCCAAAAACCTCATAACCTAATTCTTTTAAAAGGTAAATCGCAACAGAGCTATCGACCCCACCGCTCATAGCCACAGCTATTTTCGCAGTTTTAGGATCTGGGAGAAAATTATTAGAGCGAGCTTGCTCTAAATAGGATTTTAATTTATCCATAGATTATCGAACCAAGTCTTATGATATTACACATTAGATAAATAAATCTAGGATAATTCATTTTTGGCGAGCAGTCTCGAAAACGCAGAAATTGGAATTCGGCAACAGTGCCCTAGTGAAGAGGCTAAAATTCAAGGCACTGTAATGTTTTCCAATTTAGACAATCCAATATTACCAGCTATCACAGCTGGTAATAGGCAGCTAGATTTAAGTATAAATAACGGCAATGGCTCAGTCGTTAATTTCATGGTTAATCTTCCAGAAAATGCAAGTATAAGAGATACTGTTAAAAGCATAAATGAACACTTCAGAGCTGCTGGTGGTAAGGGTTCTATCGCATCAGTAGATTCAGTTAATAGATTAATATTAGAAAATAGACTCATAGAAAATGCCCAGATTAATCTAAGCAACAGTATCACAATCAATCCAACAACAGCCTCTGTCCTTACAACTCTCGGACTTCCAGCAGCACCCGTCACAGTAAATGGCTCTAGCGCTTTAGACATGTCACTGGTCGACACTGGTGGTGTTAATTACATTCTAGATATAGATTACGGCAATGACAAAATCACAGATGGTGTTTTAGCAAGTAAATTAATACTTAAACAAAACGGAATCAAACAAGGAACTATAGAAGTCAAGGGTGGAATACTTGGTGCTCAATTTAAGGCAATTAATGAATCCATACCAAAAGCTAAAGAAGAACTATCCATTATCGCCATGGGTCTTAAAAATACTATTAATTCTTTACTCAAGGCTGGTACAACCTTAGATGGCAATCCAGGGCAAGATCTTTTCAGTGGCAGTAATGCTGGAAACATTAGCTTAGCTAAAAACATGCTTAACAACACGACTTTACTTGCTGTAGGTGAGCTTAAAAATTCAGGGGTGGAATCTCTCCTGGCGAAAATAGCATTATCAATAAAATCACGGATTTATTTAATGACAAAGGAGCATTAATCAGCACAACAAATTCAGCAGAAAAATTTTATTTAAAAGCAAATGATACCAATTATCAAATTTCAAAACTACCTGTAATTCCAGGTGCTGATATGAATGTCGCCATCAATGGATTAATCTTAGATGGAATAAATACTTTTAATGCTGGAAATAATGGTATTGCTGCTAATAGTTTAGTTCAAGTCCAATTTTTAGATGCAAATCAAAACCCTATCGGAATAGCTTTAAACACGATCGGTGCCAGTGCCCCCAATACTTCAGTTACATGGAAGGGCGTAGCTCCCGCTGGGGCTAGCTTCATAAGTGTCAAACTAAATGACACAAGCTTTAATGATAATAATGCAAGTAATAATTACGGTCACTTTGAAGTAGAAATCACTAATAAAAATGATGAGGGAAATCTATCTTCAACTCTTAATGCTGCTTTATTAACCAGTGTTGATCGCATCGCAATTCAAGGAGCCGATGCCAAACAATTAAAGGAAATCTACACCGATATTTCAGAAGCACTAAATACACAAATACAAAGCATTCAAGGCGTTAACATGGAAGATGAAGCAGCAAATTTATTAATGTTTCAAAAAGCCTTTGGAGCAAATTCCCGAGCCTTTTCTGCCATAAATCAATCAATTGAAGATATATTCACCTTCATAAGTTAGTCTAAATGAGGGTCTTGCCCCTGGAAATTAGACCAAAGAATCTAACAATAGAACTATAAATCTTGGACTAAATAGTACATATGACGGGAATTGGACGAGTCGGTTTCATGCAACGCATGACCAACATCAAAGAGCAAGTGCTATTAAGCCAAGGTACTTACGTAGAGGATAGCTTAAAGTTAAATTCTGGCAATAAAATCCTGAAAATCTCAGATGATCCAGCTGCCGTAAAAAAAATAAATGAATATTCAGGAACCATTCTTGAAGCCAAAGCAAAATCAAGCGTAAAGAGTACTGTAGAATCTCTTTTAAGTATTAGCGAAACAGCTATTTCTGATATCAAAAAAATCCTAGACGATATTAAAACAGATACCCTAAGTGCTAGCAACGCAACAGCCAATGATGCAGATAGAGAATCTTACGCCGATGTATTGCTTGCATCAACTGAAAATTTATTTAGACTAGCTAATTCGAAAGTTAATGGTCAATTTATTTTCTCAGGCAAACAATCAGACAAAAAAACTATAGACTTCAATCCAGACAACCTTTTCTTTCAAAATCAATACTTGGAAGGAGCTACTGACCAAGGACCTCGCGAGATATATGGAACTAATTCAAGTATCACCCTGGATGATCTATTCAATAGCACTGCTTCCCCAGCCATAATGTCAAG
>RFQS01000161.1 GCA_009924885.1 Pseudomonadota bacterium
GCTTTAAAACAGATTAAAGAGAAAAAATATTATGAAAAATACCTAAACACACCAATACTGAAGCAAGTTTCAAGTCTAAATATGTCTCTTAAAAAGATTCACTTGGTAGGAATTAATTTCAGCAGTAAGGAACGTAATATTAATGAGTATTTAGTTGAAGAGATGGCAGGCTAAAAAATTATTCTGAGTATAAAGAGATAAAAATCATAGACCCAGAAAACTTTATGAATTATTTCACTCGCTAAAGCTAAAATCTCTTAATATGTTAGAAGCTGCTCAAATAATTGATGGTAAGAAAATTTCCGCTGAAATTAAAGAAGAATTAAAGAAAAAAATCAGTGGATTTTTAACTGTTTCCGATGAAAACAAGCTTGATGAAAGATTTTCAAGACCTCCTTGTCTTGCGGTAATTTTAGTCGGTCCTGCTAGTCATTATTACGTGAGTAGTAAAGAGAAGTCGTGCGAAACAGTCGGTATTAAATCTATAAAAAAAATTATGGCTGCGAGCATTTCTAAGGAAGAACTTCTACAGCAGATAGCCGAGTTCAATAAAGATCAAGGAATCGATGGTATTCTCTTGCAGTTGCCTCTGCCAGAGCATTTAAGAGAGTTTACTCAAGACATCGTAGATTCTATATCTGTAGATAAAGATGTAGATGGTCTGACGACGGCTAATCTAGGTAGATTACTCTCTAATTCTAAATCTGCGATACATCCTTGCACTCCGAAAGGCTGTATGGAGTTATTAAAAAGGTATGGTATTAAGACCGAGGGTAAAAGAGTTTTAGTTATAGGACGTAGTACCCTAGTTGGTTTGCCTATTTCGATTCTTTTAAATCAAGCTAACGCCACGGTTATTATGGCTCATAGCCGCACGACTAACCTAGAAGAAGAATGTAAAAGTGCAGATATTATAGTCGCAGCGATTGGTAAACCTAATTATATTCAAGGTTCATGGTTAAAGGCTGGAGCCGTAGTAATAGATGTCGGAATTAATGCTGTGATGCAAGTGCAAGCAGATGGCAGTGAACTCAAAAAAATAGTCGGGGATGTAGATTTTAAAACTGCTTCTGAGAAAGCTTCTTTCATCACACCAGTACCAGGCGGAGTCGGGCTAATGACGGTGGCTATGCTTTTATCTAACACGGTGGAATTGTATTTAAGGAAGATAGTTTATAATTTAAACTGATCATGGAAACTGGACAAATAGGAATCATCTCTGTAGTAGCTATTCTAAATGGCTTATTTTTACTTGGCTTGAGTATCGCAATTCAGAGAATATGTGGCATTTACAGCCCTGGTGCTGTTAAGAATGACACCTATGAGTGCGGCATGAAATCTGAGATGGAGAGCCAAGTCCAGTTCGATATTAAATACTATCTCTTTGCGATCATGTTTATAATTTTTGATGTAGAGTTCGTTTTCTTAATGCCATGGGCTAGTTTATTTACCTTTATGGAAGCGGGTACTAGAGGTTTTATAATATTTGAGGCTTTTATGTTTGTAGCGATTCTTCTAATAGGCTTACTTTATGCATGGAAGAAGGGTGCTCTGGATTGGAACCAGGAGTCAGTTTAGGACTAGATTCCAGAGGCTGTTTTTTTAATTTATTTTTTCGATATCGTTATAAACAAGCAAAAAAAAGAGCCCTCAGTAATGAGGACTCTTTTTAAAGTACTTATTAGGTAAGCTTCTTACTTAGTAGCTTTTTTCTTAGCAACTACTTTTTTAGCAACTGCTTTTTTTGCAGCAGCAGGAGCTTTCTTAGCAGCAGCAGGTTTTTTCTTAGCAACTGGTTTCTTGATGCCAGGTGCTTTGCCTGTTTGTACAGCAGCTTTGAACTCAGATCCAGCAGAGAAAGCAGGTGTTTTCTTAGCAGGGATTTTAATTCTTTCAGTAGGCTTCTGTGGATTTACGCCAATTCTAGCTTTTCTTTTTCTAGCTTCGAAAGTACCGAAACCAACTAAAGTTACTTTACGTCCTTTAGTGATTTCTTCTACGATTACAGCAAGGATAGCTTTTAGAGCGCTGTCAACGTCTACTTTTGATAGACCAGTTCCTTCAGCTACTTTTTCAATTAATTCAGATTTATTCATTTGTTTTTCTCCTATTGTTTACTAAACCCAATCGATGACTATCTTTAAATAGCCTCAGAAATAGTTTACTAGGAAGTTATTTTTGTGTAAACCATTTCTGACGGAAATTTCTCAAAATTATTTTTCTGTATCGCTGGTATAGAAAAAAATTGAGCTATCTCCATACTCTTTTTTCTTCACTAATTCTAAATGGCTTAAACATCCATCAAATGACTGATCCAGCCAGTTCCCGCTCCCTGACTCGATTATAAGTAGACCATGCTCTGATAAAAGTTTTCCTTCGAAAATATTTTCGACGATTTTTTGGAATTTTTTTGGAGGCAGTGAGTAAGGGGGATCTAAGAAAATAATTTCAAAATTATTTTTCGATAATTTCTTTATTGCTGCTTCGGCCGTTAGAGGAAAGATCTTGGCCGAGGCATTTAATTGTAAATTTTGGATATTGGCCTTAATAAGCTTTGTGCATTTAGGATCTCTTTCGATAAATAAAACTGATTTAGCAGAATTACTCATAAACTCGAATCCTACTGCACCTGTTCCAGCGAAAATATCTAAAACTTTTATTTCTGAAAAATTAAAATCAAAATACGAAAGGCAAGTATTTATAATGGCCTCGCGGATTAAAGACTGTGTGGGTCTAAGTTCCCGAGCATTATCCGTTGTTGCGAGGGTTTTTCCTCTGAATTTTCCACTTACTAGTTTTAGTCCCACGTTAACGCTTAATGATAAAATGGCGATAGGTTAATATGGGCGAAAAAATTAAAATTTTAATTGCTGATGATGAGGATTCGCTAAGAACTCTCGTGAGAGCGGTTCTCGAAGCAGAGGATAAATACATCATAGAGGAAGCCATAGATGGCGATGAGGTAATGATTAGGGTTAAAGCTGATAAGCCAGACCTCTTGATCTTAGATATCATGATGCCAGGTCAGTCTGGTTTTGAGGTATGTGAAAAGATTAAACAAACACCAGAACTTAAAGATATTAAAGTAATTATTCTTACTGCTAAAGGGCAGGCTACAGAAGAGAGTCTATAGGAGCAGATCACTTTATTTCTAAACCGTTTAGTCCTTTAGAATTACTCGAATTAGTGAATAGCGTAACTTCTAAAGCGAGTACTTAATTGGGTTCTAAAATTAAGTTTCAATTTTTAAGCAGATGAAAATTCTAGTTATTCATGGTCCTAATTTAAATATGCTTGGCAAAAGAGAACCAGAATATTATGGCTCAGAGACCTTGCTTGACATTAATCAGCAGCTTATAGAACTTGCGGCTACAGCTAATTTAGAGATAGAAACATTTCAGTCGAATATCGAAGGTGAATTAGTTTCTAAGATTCAAGAAGCTGGAAACGCAGGAATTGAAGATTGCGAGCAGTCCCAGCAGACGAAAGGTATCATCCTGAACGCAGGCGCTTATACGCATACGAGTATTGCTCTTAGAGACGCTATTTCATCTATAAAAGTTCCCGTGATAGAAGTACATTTATCTAATATTCATGCCAGAGAAGATTTTAGACACACCTCGATGATAGCGGCTGTCTGTAAGGGGCAGATATCTGGCTTCGCTGCTAAAAGTTATATCCTTGCTTTGAAATATTTTATTGATGGATAGTGCTACTAAACCAATTAATTTTCAAGAGGCTTTAAGAAAAGAAATATTTCTATTCACAAGAAAGCAAGGAGGATATATTAATGTACTTAACTGTTTTCCTAATAGTTATGAAGTCGGCATGGCAAGCCTTGGCTATCAGTTAGTTTTTAAACTTTTTTCTGAGCATGAGAAAACTTCTACCTATAGATATTTCACGAATTTCTATGAAAAGTTTCCACGTGATATTCATTTAGTAAGTTTTTCTGTCTCTTGGGAACTGGATTTCATTAATATTATTAAAACTCTAGAGGATTTAAATATTCCACTGCTATCTAAAGATAGAGATATGTCACATCCTTTAATTTATGGTGGCGGTCCAGTACTTACTGCGAATCCTGAGCCTTGGGCTGATTTTTTTGATTTTATTACTATAGGCGATTGTGAAAATAATATAGATGGGATAGTGTCGCAGACTGAGAAATTTTTTGGGTTTAGTGGTGGTAGAAATTTCGGGAAAGATGAAAATTTAGAAAATGATGAAAATGCAGAAGATGTAACTAATGAGCAGCAGATCCTGAATGGCTCTCGTGGTGATAAGTTAAGGTGCTTTGAAGAGATACCTGGAATTTATGTACCTTCTTTATATGAAGCGATTTTAATTGAAGAGACTGAGGATTATGAGGCGAGCGCACAAGGTGGGCGTGTAGCCAAACGAACAAGTTCAAGGCTGAGGAGAACGAATGACCGCAGTGTACTAGGAGTACATGAGGATCATGAGGACGACGAAAACGCAGAAATTGGAGTTTCGGTACATGCACAAAGTGTAGTTAAATATTCTCCACAAAATTATAAAGCAATAGAACGTGAAAAAAGTAAACCCGAACAGTTAGCTCATAGTTCAGTTATAGCTCCAGATGCGTATTGGGAAGATACGGCTCTTTTAGAGGTGGTGAGAAGCTGCCCTGAGATGTGTAGATTCTGTTTAGCTAGCTATCTTACTCTACCTTTCAGGAAACCAGATATTAACAGTGTTTTAATTCCTAATGTCGAGTATCTTTTAAAATTTACTAATAAGATAGGTCTTCTAGGACCTAGTGTAACTCAGCATCCAGAATTTATAGAGCTTTTAAAATATTTAGTCGCTCATCCGAAAAAGCCTCAGGCACAAGTCGCTTCCATGCGTGCTGGTACTGTGACTTTAGAGATGGCAGAACTTTTAGTCGAGCTTGGGGTGAAGAGTATGACTATCGCTATCGAAAGTGGCTCAGAGAGATTAAGAGAGATTATGAATAAAAAGCTTAGCGAAGCTGAGATTTTTAGTGCCTGCGAAAACGCTCTGAATGGCGGTATTAAAGCGGTGAAACTCTATGGCATGGTCGGCATGCCCTATGAAA
>RFQS01000162.1 GCA_009924885.1 Pseudomonadota bacterium
TGATCAAACTGCCTAAGGGAGCAGATCGTGAGATAAATGATATTAAGCTTACTCGTTATGCATGTTATTTAATTGCTCAGAACGGTGATCCACGTAAGCATGAAATAGCTTTTGCGATGACCTATTTTGCCGTACAAACAAGAAAACAAGAAGTATTAGAAAAAAGGTTTGCAGAATTAGATCGTATACAAGCTAGAGAAAAGTTGTCAGCTTCTGAAAAAGAACTTTCGGGGATTCTGTTTGAGCGTGGTGTTGATAGTAAAGGGTTTGCAAGTATTCGGAGTAAGGGAGACACTGTTTTATTTGGTGGTAATACGACTAAGCAAATGAAAACTAAACTAGGAGTCCCAGATACTAGAGCGCTCGCTGATTTTCTTCCTGCTGTAACTATTAAAGCAAAAGATTTAGCGACTGAGATTACTAATTTTGGGGTTAAAAAAGATCCAGAGGCGTTTAAAGCCAGATGGGAAGAAGCTTTGAACCATTTCGAGGACTTGCTCGTTATGGTTTAAACTGGCTTGGAGATTGAAATCTGGGGAAAGAAAAAATCAAAGATGTTGATAAATAAAAGGTGAAGTTATGAAAGAAGAAAATAAGCTAGCGATTTTTCAAGGAAAACAAATTAGAAAAATTTTTCATAATGAGGAGTGGTGGTTTTCAGTCATAGATCTGATTAACGCTTTAGAAATTAGTACGGATGCTCGAAATTATTGGAAAGTTCTCAAGAGTCGGCTTATTCAAGAAGGTTCAGAGCAAACGGTTACAAATTGTAACCAGTTGAAATTAATGGCCGTAGATGGAAAATATCGTAAAACAGACTGTGCTAATACCGAAATAGCACTTAGGATAATACAGTCTATCCCCTCAGCTAAAGCTGAGCCTTTCAAGCTATGGTTAGCACAGGTAGGTTACGAGAGAGTAAAAGAAATTGAAGATCCTGAATTAGCAAGTCAAAGAGCAAAGCAAATATATAAAGCTAAAGGCTATTCTGATGCTTGGATAGAAAAGCGGATGCGCTCTATCGCTGTTCGAGAAGAATTAACTGATGAATGGAAGCAAAGAGGTGTCAAGGAAGGAAAAGAGTATTCTATTCTAACGGCAGAAATTTCCAAAGCAACATTTGGAATGACTCCTAGTGAGTATAAAAATCACAAGAATCTTAAACGTGAAAATCTAAGAGATCATATGTCAGATTTAGAATTAATTTTTTCTATGCTTGGGGAAGCTGCTACTACTGAGCTCACTAGAAAAAATGATGCTCAAGGTTTTAAAGAAAATAAAAATGTGGCTAGAGTGGGAGGAGAAATCGCAGGTAAAGCAAGATTAGATTTAGAATCAAAAATTAGTCAGAGTATTATTAGCAAAGAAAACTATCTGCCTAAATCAGAGGAGAAGAAGCTTTCTAAAACTAGAAAAGGGAAGCGAAAGAGTGTTTGATGTAAAAGAGCTTAAAGATTTTTTGAGTGGCTTGAGAAGGTTTATAGGAGAGTATTTAGGGTGAGTAGAGGGGCTGTTATTAGAGAGGGTTATAAGAAGGCAGAATTGGGCTGGATTCCAGAGGATTGGGAGGTGAAGAGGTTTGATGAAGTATTCTCTTTCTTAAAAGTAGAACCTTTGTCACGAGAAGCTCTAACTGACAAGGATAATGATTTGGGGATTTACAATATTCATTATGGTGATCTTCATGCAACTTATAAATCAGAACTTTTAGATTTTGATAAAGAAAAAAGAGTGCCTCGTATTAAAGATTCCGTAATTTTATCTAATAACCTAAATTTTTTAGAGGAGGGAGATCTAGTTATTGCTGATGTTTCAGAAGACTATCTAGGGATTGGAACTTGTATCGAATTAAAAAATGTGAAAGAGAGGAAGATATTAGGCGGCTTGCATACTTTTTCTGTAAGAGATTGTTCTAAAAAAACAGTTGAGGGTTTCAGAGTTTATTTATTAAAATCTTTTGAAGTGTTAACTGCTTTAAAGAGGATAGCTACAGGTGTATCCGTATATGGAATTTCTAAGACTAATCTATCAAAAATCAAAATCCCCCTCCCCCCTCTTGCGGAACAGAAAAAAATCGCAGAAATTTTAAGCACTTGGGATGAAGCTATAGAAAAGCTAAATAGTTATATCGAAGCTAAGAAAAAACTCAAGAAAGCTCTTATGCAAAGGCTTTTGACAGGTAAGCAGAGATTTAAAGAATTTATAATTAGAGATGGTTATAAGAAGACGGAGTTGGGCTGGATTCCAGAGGATTGGGAGGTGAAGAGGTTAGGGGAGTTGGTTGATTGTCAAAGCGGTGGAACTCCGTCTCGTGGTCTTGATGAACTTTGGAATGGTTCAATACCTTGGATGAAAATCGAAGATATGACAAAAGCTAATAAATACCTTTTCAAAACTTCTGAAAATATTACAGAAGAAGGATTAAAAACATCTTCTGCTCGCTTGTTTTTAGGGGGAACCGTTTTTTTAGCAATGTATGCGTCTGTGGGAAAGGTTTGTATTTCTAAGATTCCAGTAACTTGTAATCAAGCGATACTGGGATTCTATAAATCATCAAATTTAGATGTGGAGTACTTATATTATTATTTACTTTTCATTGAAAAGCTTTGGCAAAGAAATATTCAAACTGGCAGCCAACCAAATTTAAATAAAAATATTATTATAGGACAGAAGATTTTCTATCCCCCTCTTGCAGAACAGAAAAAAATCGCAGAAATTCTCTCAAAAGCTGATGAAGAGATAGATTTACTTAATCAAGAATTAGAAAAATTAAAGATACAGAAAAAGGGACTTATGCAGAAGCTTTTAACTGGTGTGTGGAGGGTGAAGTTATGAACACAAACAAAAACTTTATTTTATACACTGCTACTGATGGCGAGGTTAAGCTAGGGGTCTTCGTTAGCGATGAAACCTTGTGGCTGAGTCAGAAAAATATGGCTGAATTATTTGGAATAGAAGTACATACGATAAACTATCATTTAAAAGAAATTTTTAAATCAGGTGAATTAGAAGAAATAGCAACTATTCGAGATTTTCGAATAGTTCAAAAAGAAGGTAATAGAGAGGTTTCTAGAGAAGTGGCTTTTTATAACCTCGATGCAATAATCGCAGTCGGCTATAGAGTTAATTCTAGAAGAGCTACACAGTTTAGGATTTGGGCTACTAATGTTCTAAAAGAGTTTATTATAAAGGGTTTCGTCTTAGATGATGATAGGCTAAAACAAGGAGAGCATACCTTTAAAGCAGATTTCTTTAAAGAGCTACTAGAGCGGGTTCGCTCGATTAGAGCTAGTGAGCGGCGTATATATCAGCAAATCACTGATATATTTGCTGAATGTAGTATAGACTATGACCCTAAATCTAAGACTACTAAAGAGTTTTTCGCTACAGTACAGAATAGATTTCATTATGCTATTACTGGGCAGACGGCAGCAGAAATCATTCATCAGAAAGCTAATAGTAAAGAACCTTTCATGGGATTAAGTACTTGGAAAAATGCTCCAGAAGGTAGAATATTAGCTTCGGATGTGACTATTGCTAAAAATTATTTATCTGAAAAAGAGATTAAAAAATTAGAGCGTACTATCTCTGGATTTTTTGATTATATTGAAAATATTATTGAAAACAGGCAAACCTTTACTATGATCGAGTTTGCGGAGAGTGTAAATAAGTTTTTAGATTTTAATGAGTATAAGATTCTAAAAGGTAATGGCACAGTCTCTAGAAAAGCTGCTGAGGAAAAGGCTTTAAGTGAATATCAGGAATATAATAAAAAGCAGCCGATAGAATCAGATTTTGATAAGAGTGTTAAGAGGTTGATGGGGAAAGAAAAGCATGATCAATAAAGGTTTGAGTAAATATTTATGTCAAGCTAGCTTATTGGTTGTTGCTTTGATTGTTTTTCTATCAGTGTTTCATTTTAATGCAATTACACCTTTTGTATCTATTGAACACAATGAACTCATAAGAAATTTATTACAAGGAGTTATGGCATATGATACCGCTATCATTGCTATAGTTCCAGGGCTGTCTGGTAATCATATAGATTCATTGACAGGGAAATTTTCCTTCTTAAAGCATATTTCTGTACCTGTTATAAAGAGGATTAAAGATTTAAGAGAGGATGTAACGAGGCTACATGTATTAGGTCTTATTTTTACGATAATTCTTTATTTACTCGAAGGTTTATATAGTTCAGAAAAGATTTGCGTAATAACTATAGTAGTTTTGATTATTTTTCTAGTATGTCGAATATTTGCACTTTTTGACTTAGCTCATATTCAAAACTCGTCTCAGGAAAAGAATTTAGTGAATAATCAGATAGAGAATTTACTAAATGGTTTAAGAGAGACGAGAGGTGATTTCACATATACTTCTATTATTGAAGATCTTTTGCAGATTTATAACACGCCTATAATTTCACAAGAGATTAAAGATAAAGCTTTAAAGCTTATGTTTGAATTTTTTCCTGACGTAATGGAGATGGAAAATTATGAAGAATTAGAAAATACGTTAAGTTTATTTAGAAGTTATTTATCAGGAGCAGTTCAATAAAAAATGTTAGAAGGTTCAGCTAAATTACAAACACAGTTTTTAAAAAAATTGATTGATACTTTGATTGAGAGCTTGTCTCAGGACAGGGTGAAGTTTTTGCCAAATATTTTGAATAATTTTGAGATGGTTCAGAAGAAGCTTGTAGAAAACAGAAATCCTCAGAATTTAGAACTGATCTATCGTTTAACTTTTAATTTATTACTAAAACTTGCTCATAAAAATTTGGTAAAGCAATCTACATCTAGCTCAAGAAAACACTTTGAAGCTATTTTTATTAATTTCTATCAACTCATGAAAAATCTCATTGATTTTAATGATATAGAAACTTTTAAATTAGTCATAGAGGGCTTATTTGGTTTTATGGAATTCCAAGTTCTGGCAAATTTAGATTTAAAAGAAGATTATTATACTTTGTATAAACCACATCTAGACAATGAAAACCGAGAGTCTCAGGAATTTTACTCTGATTTAAACAAGCTTTCAGG
>RFQS01000163.1 GCA_009924885.1 Pseudomonadota bacterium
ATAAACTTTCAAGAAGATACGGTCAGGTCTTAAACGGCATGCCTGTTTTCGATATCGCGAAAAGACCATACCGAGCTGGTATGCATGGTCAAAAAAGGACTAAGCCTTCTGAATATAAAATTCTTTTAGAAGAAAAGCAAAAATTAAGATTTAGCTACGGAGTTATCCTTGAAAAACAGTTTAAGCGTTATGTAGATAAAGCTACTAAGATGAAAGGACCTACTGGTGAGATTCTTATGCAGCTCTTAGAAACCAGGCTTGATAATATCGTTATGAGAATGGGTTTCTCCTCGACTATTTTCGGAGCAAGACAGTTAGTCTCTCACGGTCATATTTTAGTTAACAGCTTTAAAGTAGATATTCCTTCATACAGACTTTTCCCTGGTGACATTATCACCCTTAAAGAAAAATCTCGTAAAATCCCTGCAGTAGAAGAAGCTATGAAAAACTGGGTGGATGCTCTTTCTTACATCAAAAGAGATAAAGATTCTTTCGATGGTGAGCTTACAGAAATCCCAGAAAGAAAAGCTATTCCAGTTCCAGTTAACGAGATAATGATAGTTGAGTATTATTCTAGATAATCTAGCTGCCTAAGACTCTCTCAAAGATAACATCTTCATACTTTAAATCCTGCTGATAATCAAAACAGCTCTCTATTTCATCTAAATTTAAATGTGCAAGAATCTCATCTGCTTGCTTAACTAAATTTTTAAAATCTCCATCTTCTTTATTCCAAGCCTGTTTCGCCAATTTCTGCATAATGGCATAAGCCTCTTCGCGTAAAAGACCTTTATCTATAAGCTTCAGAAGCACTTTCTGTGAAAATATTACCCCCCCAAAGCTATTTAAATTCTTCATCATATTCTGTGGATAAACATTCAGCTCTTTAATGATAATCGCTATGCGGCTTAGCATAAAATCCATTAATATAAGTGCATCGACTAGAGCGACTCTCTCCACTGCACTATGAGACATATCTCTTTCATGCCACAGCACTATATCTTCAAGGCAGGCCGAGGCATAGGCACGCATTAATCTCGCTAAACCAGAGAGATTCTCTGACTTCCAAGGATTACGCTTATGTGGCATAGCACTAGAACCTTTCTGCTTTTCATAAAATGGCTCTTCCAGCTCCAACACCTCTGTACGCTGTAAATGCCTGATCTCTACCGCAATTTTTTCGACGCATGTCGCAGCAACAGCCAAAGAATTTACCAAATGAGCATATAGATCTCGACTAATTACTTGGGTGCTGATATTCACTGGTTTTAAACTTAAATATCTACAAGCATATTCTTCTATAGCTGGCTCTGTATTAGCATAAGTCCCAACCGCTCCACTAAACATACCCAGCCTTAAATCCTCTAAGGCGAAATTAAAACTTTTCCTAGACCTTTCTATATCAGCATAAAAATTCAAGAGCTTTAAACCAAAGCTAGTAGGCTCAGCATGAATGCCATGAGACCTAGCCACACAAGGAACTCCCTTATACTCAAGAGCCTTAGATTTTAAAGCTTCTAATAATTCATTGAAACCCTTATCTATTATCATTCCTGAATCTCTAATCGCTAAGTTAAGAGCTGTGTCTTTGATGTCAGAGCTTGTGAGTCCTAAATGTACATAGCGAGACTCTTCTGAATTAATACTTTCACTAACACAAGTTAAGAAGGCAAGAATATCATGCTGAAGATCTTTCTCTAACTCATGTATTCTTTCTATACTAAAGCTAGCTTTAGTCTTAATTTTTTCAAAGGTGCCACTAGGAACCTTAGCTAAATCTTCTAGAGCTCGTAAAACTGCTAACTCTATATCTAGCCAGTATTGATAAGTCTGCTCCTCTGACCATATTTTAGTAATTTCTTGCCTTGAGTATCTAGGAATCATTAAATTTCAAGAATATCACTGAAAATATTGAAAATCGATAAATTTTAGCAATTTATAGCTAATAGTTTTAAAACTTTAAAAATTTTTACACTTTTCGAGTTCAGTATGTTATCATGATTTGAAGGTTAAGAAATAGTTAAGGAAGTCCAAATGCAAGAACAAAGTACAATGATGTCAACTGTAAGTGCCCTCGGTGTTTATAATTCTTATATATCAGCTTTAATAAAGGAAAATGAAAAAGCTGAACAATTAAAAGATATGGCTGAAATATGTAAATCCAATTTCAAAAAGCTAAGTCTGGTAAAAAAATTCTCTGAAATTGACGAAGATATTTTAAATTATGAAATTGCTAATATTGATGATTGTTCTGCAAATTTCTTCTCAGGTATTTTAGCTTTTGAGACTACTAGGTTAAGATTTAAAGAAGAGATTACTAAATGCACGAAGACTTCTCCGAACAAGAACCTAGGTCTACATTATTAGAACAATATTGGGATTATTTTTACACCGATAATTTTTCTAAGGCAATAGATACTTCTTTAAAACTTTTTGAATCAGCCGAGACTGATTTTGAAAAAGATGAAGCAAAAGAATTAAAATCCAAGATATTACTGAAACAGGGTTTATATTTGGAGGCCTACGACTTAATCAAAGATCGTAAATCTTTTAGCGCATTTAAACTTTTTTTGGAATTTCTTCTCGAAGGTAATCTTCGCCCAGTACTCGGACGTTTTAAAAATGATGTCTCTAGTCACGTATATAAAGCATTTTCATTGATGCTCTCAAAAGTTTATTGGGGAGCTGACTATTTAAAATCAAATGAACACTATGAAGACCCAGACGTACTTTTAGAAAAAGTCTTTGATAAACTCATTGCTGAAGGAAAAATTGATTTTGCAATTCTCACTCTAGCTAAATCAGTAGAGATTTCTTTACAAGAAGCTCACCTCAGCAAAGATTTAATTTCCTTAATTAGCCTAGAACAGATAAATAATTTAATAAAATTCAGTGAACAAGCCAAATATGACTCAACCAAAGCTAGATTATTCTTGCTTAAAGCTCTATTAACAAAAAACCGTGAATTTGCAGAGGATGCTGAAATACTCTTCGGTAAAGACAAAAACAGGAATGGACTTGCAGAAGTATATCTTTTTTATGCAAGTGAATTTGGTGAAGAAGAATATTTCAGCAAAGCCATTAATCTATACAATCAAGTTGGTAACAATATCGCACTATCTCTAATCAACTCGATACTAGCTTCTCAGGCCCTAGTCAATGGCAATCTAAGAGACGCAGAACTTTATTTAGCGCGTGCTAAAGAAAAAAATATGCAGTGCAGTCTTTTTGATAGATTAAATGTCGATATTCAAGAACTTTCACTACTTTCAATTCAAGGCAGATATGATGAAATTGAGGCGCTCGCATTGCTTCTTTTACAAGAAAATGTACCTAAATTCTTCCAAGCTCAAGCCGGGCAGATATTTGCTGGGATCCTGATTAAAAATGGTGGTGATACTGAACAGATTCGCCAAATTATAGATACTTCTTGTGATTATTTCAAAGAACTAAAACGCTTTCACCATCTGCTTCAAGCTGAAAATATTAGATTTCAAGAATGCCTTATGGAAGGAAATGACGAGGAACTTAAACTCAAGGCTCAAGAAATCATTAAACTTGCTTCTAAGCTCGGGAATGTCGAAGAAATTGCAAATAAATATGTGGATCTTGCTTATGGGCTTATTAATATTAATGCAAGAAAACATAATTTAAATGAAGAAAATTTTGCAGTAGCCATAGACTACTTCGAAAAAGCGATAGGGATTTTTAAAAGCGAAGATAATAAAATTGGTGAAGCCAATATCTATCAAGCTATGGGAGATCTTTTCGCAAACATCGGCAAATTTGAGGATTCACTAAACTCCCTCATTAAAGCTAAAAAACTCTACAAAGCGACTCAAGCTAACTTACAAAACGCTGTCACTGAAACACTAATAGGAATTTTAATCCTCAATCCAGCAGTACTAAATGAACACACTTATCCTATCGCTGAAGATCACCTTGAAAGATCATATAAATACTTTAGTGAAGAAAAAATATTAGACATAAGCTGGAAAACCCTTTTCTACCTAGCAGACCTCAATCTAAAATACTATACTTTTAAAAATAAAAAAGATAAGCTCTATTTACAAAAAACTAAAGATTTTTTCATGAAGATGCTCTCTGCAATTGAAGAATACCAAGAAGGCTCACATAAATTTCATGCCAACGACATCTATCACATTACAAATATTTCGATAGAACAAGCCTGTGAAAAGGCTTATGATTTCTTCATTTCAATTGGTGACAAGCAAAATGCCAAGAAATTTAAAAACAGTTAATTGTATAAGGCTTCAATTCTATCTTGGTAGTTTTCTTCAATAGTCTTTTTGCATTTTTTTAATGTCGGAGTAAGCTCTCCACGAGCTTTACTCAAGGGCTGATCTAAAACAGAAAATTTATGAATTTCTTCTCTGCTGCTTAGACTTTGATTTATAATCTCTAGGTCGATTTCACATTGTCTTGTAATAGAGTATTGTATTTATCAACCTTTTGGTACATCAGTCGAAAAACTTCTTGATTTACGAAGATTAAAACTGATAGAAATTCTTTATTTTGGCCAATTACTACAGCATTAATAACATAAGGCAATCCTTCTAAAAGAACTTCTGCCTGATTAACTAAAATCTTTTCCCCAGCCTTAGAGGTGATAACATCTCGCTGTTTTGCTGAGACAAAAAGATTTTTATTCCTTAATGAGCCTAAGTCCCCTGTATTAAACCATGTTTCATTATCATCATATGAAAAATTATCTGCATTATTCGGATTTGAGTAGTAGGATTTTATGATATTTTCACCAGCACAAACTATTTCTCCACTTGGAAGAATTTTAACTTGAGCAGTGTTTAGTAGCTTGCCGCAACTACCAAGTATAGTTCGATGTGGAGATGCAATGGCTAAGAGTCCAGCAGCTTCTGCTAAAGAAAAACATTGTACGATTTTTAAATTAAATCCTCTTAGATAAATTTCTACTTTTGGACTCAAAGCATCTCCGTAGGAAATAAAAAATTTCAAATTTGGAGCTAAAGATTTTTTAACCTCAGC
>RFQS01000164.1 GCA_009924885.1 Pseudomonadota bacterium
AAAAGACAGGTCTCTGGATGGAATGATGACTTTAGAGAACAAATTATCTTTCAAAAATTTCCTAAAATCTCTTGATTTTTAGAATGAGACAGCCCTGTGACTTAATATCTGTCATCAAAATAATACCAAGCCTTTTGAAACACTCTAGGGATTCCTAATGTTAGAATTGACTTTCTGAATATTAATAACTGAATATCGGGAAGATTTTAATGGTCATTGAGAAAATAAAAGCTAGTAGTTCTGCTCTGTTTAGAAAAAAAAGTATAGAAGGCTGTGCTGAAGAGGCTTTAGATACAGGGGCACATATTAACTTAAAAAAAATTCTTACAGCTAGAGATTTAACGGCTTTAGGTGTCGCTGCGATTATCGGGGCTGGTGTTTTTTCTACTATTGGTAGAGCTTGTTTTAATGGTGGACCAGCGGTTTCCTTGTTATTTGTTTTTACGGCGATTACATGTGTGTTCTGTGCACTATGCTATGCTGAGTTCGCTTCAAGAATACCTGTTGCTGGCAGTGCTTATACTTATGCTTATGTAGCTTTTGGAGAGTTGGTCGCTTGGATTATTGGCTGGACTTTAGTTTTAGAGTATGCCATAGGTAATGCGACAGTGGCTATCGCTTGGTCAGCGAATTTCAGTAGTTTCTTAGAAGGTTTTGGGCTTAGGCTACCAGATTTTCTTTCAAATAGTTATCTTGCAGCAGAGAAGTACCATAATGTTTTTCTGAAGCTTAGTGAAACTGGGGCGGTGATTCCTGAATACACTCAGCGAATGCATGATCTCTGGATCACAGCTCCTAAGCTGTTTGGGACTATTCCTCTTATTTTAAATATCCCCGCTTTTTTAATAGTCGCTGCTATAACAGCTTTGGTATATGTCGGTGTTAAAGAGTCACGTAATACCACTATATTTATGGTTCTGTTTAAAGTGGCGGTGGTATTGCTTGTTATATTAGTAGGAGCTTTTTATGTAAATCCTGCGAATTGGGTACCCTTTGCACCAAATGGTGCTGCTGGAGTGATGCAAGGGGTTTCAGCTGTATTTTTTGCTTATATGGGTTTTGATGCTATCTCTACCACTGCTGAAGAGTGCAAAAACCCTCAGAAAGACCTTCCACGGGGCATGATGAATGCATTACTTATCTGTACTTTTCTTTACATCTCCATATCATTAGTTTTAACTGGTATGGTGAATTATACTGAACTTAACGTTGGTGATTTTCTTGCTTATGCTTTTGAAAAAGTAGGGCTGCATTGGTTAGGTGGGATACTTGCTTTAAGTGCTGTGGTCGCTACTACTAGTGTGCTTTTAGTATTTCAGTTAGCTCAGCCGAGAATCTGGATGGTAATGAGCCGTGATGGTCTTTTACCTAAGAAGTTTTCATATATTCATCCTAAGTTTCAGACACCCAGCTTTGCTACCATGGTGATGGGTTCTAGTGTTTCGCTTTCTACTCTTATTTTAGATGGTGAATTTGCGACTGATTTAAATAGTATTGGTACACTCTTCGCTTTTGTGTCAGTGTGTGCAGGTATTCTTTTGTTACCAAAAAATGTTCAGGCAAGCAGGTTTAAAGTACCTTTTGTAAATGGTAGATATATAGTCCCAGCTTTGTTTTTAGTGACTATGGTATTGATTAATGTTTGGAATATAAATTTTTTCCCAGAATTTTTCAGCTTAAATGATCCAGTGAAAACACCTTTCGACGTATTTTTACATAAATTTCCGTATTATACATTTTTTATTTTAACGATATTTATCACGATTATGAGTGCGATTAAAAAGCTTTCAATAATTCCAGTATTTGGTTTACTATCATGTTTTTATTTAATGACAGAGCTGGGTATCGCTAATTGGCAGCGATTCTTTATTTGGATGGCTATAGGTCTTGTTATTTATTTTGGTTTCGGTATGAAAAATAGTAAGCTTGCCGCAATTAATAAGGCGAAAGAGTTAAGCTAACTGAAGAATAAAGGCTACTTTTTTAAGAAAAATTTCTGTAACTCAATCAGGTAGTTCTTATCCGTCGAGAGCTCTAGAAACTTTATTCCGAGTTTTTTGATCTCTGCTTTAAAAGCTTCTCTGTGATTGCTTTGTAGTTTGTTTATATATTCTCTGTTAATTTTTCGGTTTAAATTTAATGATGAACGGTGACCTGTTTCTGGATCATAAATTTCAATAAAGCCAAGATTCGGTAAAAAGAATTCCTTAGGATCTCTAATAGAGACTAGGCTTAGGTCTTGAGTTTTTTTTAAAATTTTAATTTCGTGATTATAGTTTAACTGTTCAGGATTATTAATTAAGGTTTTTTCTGATGCATAAATTTGATTTGGATTATCTAAAAAGTCTGAAATGTAAAAAATTATTGAATGCTTAGGACTCAATCTGATAACGGAATTCAGCGTTTTTTTAATATTAGTCGTTTTATGTAAGGGTTTAAAAGTTAAAAGTTCTTTTATAAGCCTAAAAATATGAGCCTTTCCCTGTTTGGGTTCTAGATAGAATTCTATATCTTCGCTCACTATCATTAGTCCGACTTTGTCATTGTTTTTAATGGCAAGAAAGGCAAGTATAGAGGCAAGTTCAATAGTAATTTCTTGTTTCGTTTTTTCTTCAGTGCCGAAAAGGCTAGAGGCACTTAAATCTATGACTAATAGTAAAGTCATTTGCCTTTCTTCTTTGTATTGTCTAATATAAGGACCCTGCAATCGAGCAGTAACTTTCCAGTCTAGGTTTTTAATCTCGTCACCATGCTGATATTCTCTGATAGACTCGAAATTTAAGCCAGTACCTTTAAACGCAGATTTATATTCCCCTGCTAATATTTGACTGCTTAATTTATCACTTTTAAGTAATATTTTTTTGATTTGGCTGATTAAAACCTTATCTAGAACAGGGTTATCATTAATCATCTGATAGAGACCTCTTCGAAAATATCACGGCACCTCTATCGAATCAAAGATAATCTTAATGAGATCATCAGGGGTTTTTTCTTCTGCACTAGCACTGAAACTCAATCCTATTCGATGTCTTAGCACATCAAAACCTATATTTTTAATGTCTTGTGGTACTACATAGGCTCTGCCCTGTAAATAAGCATAAGCTTTAGAGGCAAGTAATAAAGCGATAGAAGCTCTAGGAGAAGCTCCGTATTCTAGTAAGCCTTCTAAGTCTTTTATTTTCTGCTTACTATGAGTTTTGCTACTGTCAACATTAGATCTAGTCGCGAAAATAATATCAATAATATAATCTTGGATTTTTTCATCGACATAAACTTTATCCACTAATTCACGAGCTTTTGAGATCTCTTCTTTCCCAATTATTACGTCAAGTGAAGTATCTCGCTTAAGAGCTTTAAGATTCATAATTCTCTTCTCTTCTTCTCTAGAAGGGTAATCTATTTTGATTTTCATCATAAATCTATCCATTTGTGCTTCAGGTAACATATAAGTCCCTTCTTGTTCTAAGGGGTTCTGAGTTGCAAGCACGATGAAAGGTTCATCTAATTTGAAAGTTTCATCACCAATAGTGATACTTTTTTCTGCCATCGCCTCTAGGAGTGCTGACTGTACTTTAGCGGGAGCACGATTAATTTCATCTGCGAGTATTAAATTACTAAAAAGAGGGCCTTTTTTAATCTCGAAATGAGCCCCACTAGGATTATATATCTGGGTTCCAGTAATATCAGCAGGCAGCAAGTCTGGAGTAAACTGTATTCGCTGTGATTGAATGTTTATACATTCAGCAAGACTCTTTATAGTTTCTGTTTTTGCAAGACCAGGTACGCCTTCTATAAGCAAGTGACCACCAGTGATAATCGCTAAGAGAAGCTTTTCAATAAAAGTTTCTTGACCAATAATACGCTTTTTTAGTTCATCTTTAACTTTTTTGAAGACAGTGCTTTGAAAGAGTATTTGTTCATTTAATTCTTCTAGATTCATTTTTATCTTTATCTCTATTTTACCTGAGTGGTGTTTAGTCTGCACGAGGATGACGAAAACACAGAAAGTGGAGTTCCGCTACACGCCCTTGATAAAGGAATAGTGATATGAGGAATAAGTTCTTATAGGTTTACTTTAAATTAAGTTAAAAAGGTGAGTGTATTAAAAATGGCAGAGATAAAGGCATCTTTAGATCAAGATATTAGTAAGAAAGAATTTTGGCAGAATTTTTTTCCGAAATTTAATATAGAAAAGGACACTGTTTTTAGCGGTAGCCCTGTTTCTCTTACGGAGAAGGAACAGAAAGAAATACCAGAGCTAATGATCAGAGAGGGTTATTATAGGCTCGCTCAGAAAGATTTAGGTATTAGTTTTGCTAACTGTACTGAACTTATTAAGAAATTAGATAACGAAGGCTTAGACCCAGTCTTCGCTTATATGTACGACGAACTCTGGCTATTACAGGCAAAGGTGCAGAGTTTATATAAATTAGTTCTTGGTGAGGATTGCGTTATGCATCCTACGTTTTGGGCTTGGCTAGTTTCTACAGATAAAGAGACCGCTGGTTGGGGACCGCATCGCGATAGAGATCGTTCTTGTTTAAGAGCAGATGGCTCTACTAGATTAATTACTATGTGGATACCTATAACAGAAGCTACTCCCATGAATGGTTGTGTTTATATGGTTCCAGCCTATAAAGACAGGCATTATAATACCGAGAAAGAAGATATTGTAAATTTTGATTTTCAGGATATTAGGGCTTTACTAGCTTCACCAGGCGATGTTTATATTTGGAATCATGAAGTCTATCACTGGGGTGCGAGGGCTGCCTATAGACCAGGTGGAGAGCCAAGAATCAGTCTTTCTTATGAGTACGCTGCTACAGATACGGCTCACATTAAATCACCTATTCTTGATCCTCAGAAGGTTCCTTCCTATGAAGAGCGTGTTAAACTCGTTGCCATGCAGATTTTACAGTATGCACATATGACAAACTTCCCTAAAAATGTTCTGATTACCTATGAAGCTGCCCAAAAAACAGCTTAAGCACTAGTCCCACTTACTTATGTAAGGTATAATT